>DASRUM010000318.1:0-4532 GCA_035655415.1 Pseudomonas sp. | reverse complement strand
GAAAAGGGGTTGGCGAGGCCTTGAGGAACTCGATCAGGCCTTGATTCAAATCTTCGCGCATAGGGCACTCCAGACGGCAATCGGCCGAGTTTAGCGGATTTGCCTAGCGCTTTGGGCTGCCGCGCTCGACAGATCAGCGCGCGATGCTGACCAGGCTGAGCAGATAACCGTCGAACTCGGCGAATTGGCCTTCCAGCTCACTGCCAGCGGGCCAGTCCGCATGCAGGTCAATCAGCAGGCGCATACGCACTTTATTGTCGGCGTCGACGCTGAGCAGTTCGGCATCCTGAAAGTAGAAGTGCTGCAATACCTGCGGGTAGAGCGCCTTGAACAGGCTTTCCTTGAGCGAGAAGGTCAGGCTGATGCGCTGCGCACGCTGTTCGGCGGAGAGGTTTTCCAGGCGGAACAGTTCGGCTGGGGTGAGGATTTCCGCTGCCAGGCGCTCGGCACGGCTGGCCGGGATAAGTTGTTCGATATCCAGGCCTAGGCCGCGCCAATCCGTGCTGTTGCCCACCACGGCGCCGGCCCAGCCGCTGCCGTGGGTGATTGAGCCGACCACACCTAGCGGCCACTGTGGCGCGCGATCTTCACCGCAGGCCGGCGTGGTGGCGATGCCGGTCAAACGCCGCAAGGCCTCACGCGCACACAGGCGCCCGGCCAGGTATTCGGCCTGGCGTTTGGCTACGCCGCGCACCGGCTCGATTGCGCAGCGGCTGAAGTCTGCTGCACCTAGCAGCTCGGGGGTAAAGGTGGTGCTGATCAACTGCAGAGCCGGCAGGCTGTGCGGCAATGGCCAGTGACTCTTCAGGGGGCTGCAGCAGGGCGGGAGGTAGGCTGTATTCATCGGCCTATTCTGCCGTGCGGCGCTTTGCACGGCCAGCCGCTGCGCGCGTTTACATTTCTTTGCAAAGCGGCAACAAAGCTAAACGGAGTTGCCCAGGCTTTTTTGCCACACTGCGGCATGCGTTTCTTCGGGGACGCAGGTGAGGTTGTAGCTGGCGCAGGCGTGAGGCTTGTTCCGGCATTTCTCTGAGAATGAGTACGGGAGTCCGTTTGGGCTCCCGTTTTTTTTTGCGCTGCGTTTATCACTGGACAGGCTTTGTACTGATCGCATTAAGCACAAGGGCTATGCACGCTGTGCAAAACCGCTCCGACTGGCTGCGTGCTAATCTGCCAGGACGGCCGATTTAGAGCCTTTTTGTGAGCCTGCCGATGCCTGCTGTCGATTCCTCTGCGCACCTGATGCGTGGCACTGCCGCCTACCGGCGTGCGACCCTGGTGCTGTTCTGCGCCGGGTTTGCCACCTTTGCCTTGCTCTATTGCGTGCAGCCGCTGTTGCCGTTGCTGGCTGCGCATTTTTCCGTGTCGGCGGCAGGCAGCAGTCTGGCGTTATCGCTGACCACTCTGAGCCTGGCCGTTTGCCTGCTGGTATCCGGCGCGTTGGCCGAGAGTTGGGGGCGCAAGCCGGTGATGGCGGCGGCCCTGGGCCTGGCGTCGTTGCTGGGGATTGCCTGCGCGCTGGTGGATAGCTGGGATCATCTGCTCTGGCTGCGCGCCTTGCTTGGCCTGGCGCTGAGTGGATTGCCGGCGCTGGCCATGGCCTATGTCGGCGAGGAGTTCGACCCCGAGGCACTGCCGGCGGCGATGGGGCTGTATATCGGCGGCACCGCTTTAGGTGGTTTGCTTGGGCGTTTGCTAGCCGGCCTGCTCAGTGATCTCGGCGGCTGGCCGTTGGCCCTGGCCGGGATTGCCGGCATGGGCTTGTTGGCGCTGGGGCTGTTTGTCTGGCTGCTGCCGCCATCACGGCATTTCACAGCGCAGTCGCTGTCGCTCCGTGGCCTGCTGCGTAACTTTGCGTTGCACCTGGGTAATGGCGAGTTGCGCCGGCTGTTTCTGCTGGCATTTCTGTTGATGGGCGGCTTTGTCGCACTATTTAACTACGTCGGTTTTCGTTTGGCAGCGGCGCCGTTCAACCTGTCTTCCAGCCTGATCGGCCTGCTGTTTACCGTGTATCTGCTGGGTATCGTCAGCGCCGGTTGGGCGGGGCGACTGGTGCCACGCTTGGGCGCACGCAAGGTGATGCAGAGCGGTATCGCCATCATGCTGCTGGGTGTGGCGCTGTGTGCCACGCCCTGGTTAAGCGCGGCGGTGGCGGGCCTGGCCTTGTTCACCCTGGGCTTCTTTGCCGCCCATGCGGTGGCCAGCGGCCAGGTGGGGCAGCGCGCGAACGGCGCCAAGGCGCAGGCTTCGGCGTTGTATCTGTGCGCCTATTACCTGGGTTCCAGCGTGATTGGTTACGCCGCCGGGTATATCTGGGAACACGCCGGTTGGCTGCCGATGTTGGCTGTGCTGGCGGCTTTGTTTGTCGCTGCGGGAGTCAGCGCACGCAAATTGTAAGGCGGCAAACCGCGGTGGCTGCGGCCGAGTGATTGAGGCCTAACGCCGATCCTGCGCGGCCTCCCAGTCTGGGTACTCAGTTGGCCAGCAGTAGATAAGCCACTGCCATCAGCACGATCAGGCCCAGCCAGATCAGGGCGTTGGTCCTGCTCTGGCCGACGATGCCGGCACCTCGCAGGCGAATCGGTGGGTTTTCTTCGAGGTAGAGATTCATCTGCTCTTGGGCGGCTTCCTGGGTGATGCCCTGGTTCAGGCTGAGCATGCGAATGGCCTGGTCGTGCTCGCCGCGTTGCATGGCCTGCAAGACGGGCTCGGGTAATTGGCTCATAAGACATTTCCTCCAATAGAGATAGTTTTAGAGGGCGGCCATCGTTCAGGGTTCGATACTTTTCTTCTGAAGGCATAACGCCGCCTTTGTAGAGGGGGCTTTAGCCGCGAGCTTTTGCTGCTTTCTGTTTAGGTTCTGCGGCAATTTGATGGGTATCGCGTTGCTCAACCTGCGCGGCCCGACCCATCCTACGAACTGAGGCAAGCCCAGTGTGGATGCTTGATGCCAGAAGAGCACAGATGAATTGCCCTGATACTCGCACTGGTCGGCTATTGTCAGTTTTAGTGACACTCCCTTAAACCTTCGCCATAGGCCAGCCAACAAGGCTCGCTGCGAGGTCAGCTATGCCGTCTCAAGCTGAATCAGCCGTTGCTAATCAACACGTCTCCGCTGTAGAGCGGTTACCAACAGGTTTTGCCTTACGCCGCTTCGAGCCTGAACTTGAGACCGAATACCGTGATTTCTCTTATCGCAGTTATCAGCAAACCCGGCGCGCGGCCATCTGCTTACTACTGGTTAGCTTTTTTGCCTTCTTCGCCTTTGATCTGCTGCTGCTCTACAACGTTGGCGCAAACCCGATAACCCTGCCGGTCATGCTGGTGCGCCTGTGTGCGTTGCTGATTATTGTTTTTGGTGCCTACCGAGTATTGAAGTCTCCGGACGTTGCCACTGGCTACCGCTGGATACCTATCGGGCTTGGCTGCCTTAGCCTGGGCATGTTGTCGGTGACGCTGATGTATCACCAGGCCCAGGAGCAGATGCAGCTGCCCTATGGCCTGGAGGGCATGATGTTGATCCAGATAGTGATCTTCGTGCCCATCGGTTACAGCTACCGCTACAGCCTCTACTTGGGCATCGCTACGCTGTTATGTACCGGCCTGGCATTACAGCTGACCACCTCGATCGAGTCATGCGTCCAGTACCTGGTCTCGCTGACCTACCTGGTGGCGGCGACCATTGCCGCCGCAACGGCCGGTTACTGCCAGGAGCACTCAATGCGCGTGCTGTTTCTAACCAAGCGCGATCTGCGAACCATGGCCGATACCGACGGCCTGACCCAGCTCTACAACCGCCGCAGTTTTGATCTGTTGCTACAGCGTGCCCTTCAGGAAGCCCGGCGTGAGCAAACGCGCATCGCGTTGATCATGCTCGATCTTGACCATTTCAAGACCTACAACGATTACTACGGTCATCCGGCCGGCGATCTTGCCCTGCAGCGCATTGCTGGCGTATTGGCCAGCCATGCGCGCCGTGATCTGGATTTTGCCGCGCGTCTGGGTGGTGAGGAGTTCGCCCTGGTGCTGCGTAACCCTGACAGCGCCTACCTGGTCAGTACCTGCGAAAGCATCCGCCGAAATATCTGCGAAGAACTGGCGATTGAACATCTGAAGAACTCTGCGCAAGTGATGACAGCCAGCCTCGGTGCGAGCTTCAGCAATACCAGTGATACGACGGCCAGTCTTTATCAGCGCGCGGATCTGGCGCTGTACCGGGCCAAGGCAAGTGGCCGTAATCGTGTGGAAATCGATTAAGTGGGGCATGCGTTTGTGCCGCCATTTGAGTGGCGAGAGGTTTTACAGCGCTACACGTTGGCTATGTAGGAGGGGCTTTAGCCGCGAGCTTTGTTGTTGTTGGCGGTTCTTGTTCGGGTTCTGCGGCAGGTTTATTAGCGTGGTGACTTTGGGTTTTGGTTTCGCCCCTTACGGGCGAGTCACTTTTTCTTGTGTGGCCAAGAAAAAGTAACCCAAAAGAAGGCCACCCCTGCATCCGGCCCCGGCTGCAGGGGTGGCCTTCTTTTGGGTTACTT
>DASRUM010000317.1:0-8541 GCA_035655415.1 Pseudomonas sp. | reverse complement strand
AGCGCTTCGCCGAACTCTACCCCGGTATAAAACGTCCCCCGGTCGCTTCCCAATGGTCGATGAACTACCTCAGTGTTCTGCTGCCTGCCACCCTGGCCGCCGTGTTGACGCGGGATATGACTATTGCCTTCTGGGATCAGGACGTCACGTTGTTACATGACGCCGGGCAGCCTATGGCGTTGAAGGTGCCGCACGAGCTCGCCGTTCTCGCCGCTGAGCAGCGCGCGGAGTATTGGTCGCGTCTGATGCAGGAACACCTCGAACCGCTGTTTAAGACATTGGCTCTCTGGGGCGGGCTTGCCCCCAAGGTGCTGTGGGGCAATGTCGTGGGTGTCTGGGATGGGGCCTTTTCCAGGCTGGATGGATCGCTCACCAGAGAGGGGTTTGCCGAGGCTCATCGCTGGTTGGAGCAAGCCGTGGTGGCAGATGGGCGACTGAAATTGCGAAGCCTGCAATGGATGGTCGAGTCTCCCGCCCCCGATGTTTGCGCGAGCATTCCGCTGCGGCGCCACTGCTGCCTGCACTACCAGCTGCATGCCCCGGTGGCGGGAAAACCGCAGGTGCTGTGCGAGTCCTGCCCTAAGCTGCATCGCCTACCGCAGGCGGAGCAGGCGAGCTATCTGCGCTCTATCTACCTCGGCGAAAGTTAGCTCAACTTGCGCTTAACCAGCTCTAGCACGCTGTCCGCTTGCTCGAACGCGAAGAAATGTCCGCCGTCAAAGCGGTGTTGCTCGCAGGTTGCCGAGGTTTCGCCCTGCCAGTCGGTCAGTGTCTCGCTGGCCACATGCTGATCGTCGCGTCCGGCGAGTACACATAGGGGAATGCCGAGACGAGGGCGCGGCTGGTAGCGGTAGTGGCGCAGCAGCGCGAAGTCGGCGCGGATGGCAGGCAGCAGCAACTCCATCAGTTCCTGATTCGCCAGCACTTCGGGCGGCGTGCCGGCATAGCCGCGCAGTTTGGCCAGCAGCTCCCGGTCACTCAGCAGGTCATAGCGCGCCGCGCCGACGCGATGACGGGGCGCTCCACTGGCCGAGACGAATAGATGGCGTGGTAGCTCGAGCCCCTTTCTTACGCAGTGGTGGCTGAGTTCAAAGGCGACCAGGGCACCAAGGCTATGACCAAAAAAGGCATAAGGCAGGTCGTCGTGCTGAGCGATGACGCAACCCAGTTGTTCGATCAGCTCGGCGAAGTCATGGATGGCTGGCTCGCCGAAACGCGCGCCGCGCCCCGGCAACTGGATGGCGCAAAGTTGGATGTCGGGTGCCAGCGTGGCAAACCAGGGCATAAAGCTGCTGGCGCTGCCGCCCGCGAAGGGCAAGCAGAACAGGCGCAGGCGAGCGCTGGGCAGCGCTCGGGTGTGAATCCAGGGCGAGTCCTGCATTGAAGGACGATTCAGTGAAAGCTGAGCATGCATGATTGAACGGCCTCAATACGCAGCGGCCGCGAGGGGCTCGGGCCTGGTGTCGTGTACGGCGCCCTGGTCCACCTTGATCAGCCGGTCAGCCAGCGAAAAATAGGCATCATCGTGGGAGATCACGATCACCAGTTTTCCACGCTGGCGCAGATCCGGAAGAATCTTGGTGTAGAAAAAGCGCTTGAACACCGGGTCCTGATCCGCCGCCCACTCATCGAACAGGTAACAGGGCCGGTCGTCTAGGTAGGCTGCCAGCAACGCCAGGCGTTTGCGCTGGCCGGTCGAGAGGTCGAGCGTGGACAGACGACCGCCCTCAATGCTGACCTTGTGCTCCAGTTGCAGGTGCGCCAGATAGTCACGTGCTTGCTGCATCAACTGGGGATCG
Organism: Pseudomonas sp.; assembly: GCA_035655415.1. Lineage (GTDB taxonomy): Bacteria > Pseudomonadota > Gammaproteobacteria > Pseudomonadales > Pseudomonadaceae > Aquipseudomonas. Next base: position 6,742 of record DASRUM010000317.1, on the reverse strand, counting down.
TCGCCGTCGAGCAGATGCTCGAACAGACAGAAGTCGGTAAAGATCGCCGAAAAATGCTGGCGATACAGGTGGTTCTGCGTGCTGGATGAAACACCTCCATCCAGTTGCAGGTCGCCGCCTTCAGGCTGGTAGAGCCCCGTCAGCAGCAGCGCCAGGGTGGTTTTGCCGCTGCCATTGCCGCCGGTGATAAAGATCAGTTCGCCCGCTTTCAGAGTCAGGTCGAACGGGCCCAGGGTGAAGCTGCCGTCTTCGCCTTCGCGGTAGTAGGTGTGGCGAACCTCACGGCAGCTCAGTTCCTGCACGCTGCTCGCAGGTGCTGAGGCATCGCCAGACGTGGCGGCGACTTCCAGCTGGCCTTCGAGCGCGCGAATCTTGCGCAGCGAGACGCTGGCCTTGCCCAGGGTCGGTAGCGCGTTCATCAATTCCGACAACGGCGTGATCATGTACAGCAAGGTGAGGATGTAGCCGGTGACCAGCGTCGCCCCCAGGTCGATAAACTGCGGCGCAATAAACAGCACCATACCGATCAGCAGGTAGAAAATGCCGTTGCCCCAGTTCAGCACCAGGGCGTAGATGCTCATGCCACGCACGAAGTCCCGACGGTATTGCTGGCTGATGGGGTACAGCAGGCGCTCGAAGAACTGCAAACGCCGTCCGTGGTTGAGTTGCAACTCCTTGCTGCCGTCGGTGAGCAGGCGATATTGGTCGAACAGCTGATCCTTCAGCTCCCGGGCCTTGCTGATGGAGGTCAGCGCCTTGCGCTGCGGCCAGTGGAAGCTGGCCGCGCCGAGCAGGATCAGCGCTACGGTCAGGCCCAGCAGTGGCAGGCTCAGCCAACCCAGATAGCCGAGGCAAGCCAGTACGATCCCGCTATTGACCAGCATGATCGGTACCAGCTCTACGGCTTGGCTAAGGGTTTGAGTGTCGTCGGTGAGCATCGCCAGCAGGCGATGCTTGCCCAGGCGCTGCAGACGCGGGTAGGGCGTGTCGATCAGCTTGCCGCTCAGGTGCAGGCGCATGTCGCTGACCGCAGTCTGCCCCAGGCGCAACAGGCTGACGTCGGAGACGATGCGCGAGGCCACGACCAGCGCCACCAGGCCGGCGAACAGCAGGCCGTCTGCCGGACGCAGCTGGCTGAAACCAGCCAGGGAATGGTTGATCGTGGCGATCAGGCCGGCTGCGGCAAGACCACAGACCAGACCGGTGGCGGTTGCGATCAGCAGGGTGGGCCAGGAGCGCCGCGCCAGTAGCAGTAACAGATCCATCTCAACTCGCCTCGTTGTTCAAACGTTCATGTGGGGTATTGCCCAGCGCCTTCAGGTGCTCCTGCAGCGCCTGCTGCAAGGCCGGTTGCTGCAGGATGTCCAGATGCTGCGCCTCGATGATCTGCTCCGTCGTCCGCTCCTGTGTGAGGCGGCTCCAGTCTGGCGCGCTGAAGTCCTCGGCTTGCAACGTTGCGCTGGCCCACCACAGATGTATCGGGCAGCGCAGCGGGACGGGGCGGAAGGTACCGATCAAGGTCTGGGTGTGGCCATGCTGGCGCAGACGGTATTCCAATTGCTCCCAGCTGTCGTTTGCAAGCTGCAGCCCCTGCTGCCTGGCCCACTGCACCAGGCCGAGTGGCTGTTGATCCGGCGGTATTTCGCGCAAACGTTCACGCGCCGCTCCGATCAGCGTCTGCAAGCGGGCCTGACTGTCAGCATCAAGCAACTGCGCTGCCGAGTGCAGCAACGTCTCCAGGGTTTCCAGTGGTGCGCTGCGTTGGTCCTGCGAATCGACGATGCCGAGGAAGGCCACCTGTTGGCCGGCGCGCTCCAGTTGCGCGGCGGCGCTGAAGGCCAGCAGGCCGCCGAGTGACCAGCCCAGCAGGTGATAAGGCCCTTCCGGCTGTTGCCGACGCAACTGCTCGACATACAGCGCCGCCAACGAATCGAGGGTGTCGCGGCCTGGCGTGGGGCTGCCTTCAACCAGGTAGCTGGCCTGTAGTCCCCAGAGATTCCAATGCTGCAGTGGTTCGCTCAGGGCGCGATAGTCCTGCACGTGTCCGGTTGAGGGGTGGAAGCAGAACAGGTTGCCTACGGCCGTCTCGGCACTAGCCAGTTGCACCAGTGGTGAGAGCTGCAATTGCGCCTTCACCAACTCGGCGAAGCTGGCCACGCTGGGCGCATTGAACACCGCGTTGACCGGCACCGGCGCGCCGAGTGCATTCTGCAGGCGGCTGGCCAGTTTGACCGCCGCCAGGGAGTGACCGCCTAGGTCGAAGAAGTCGTCCTCGATCCCGACCCGCTCCAGGCCGAGTACGCCGGCCCAGATATCGGCCAGCAGTTGCTCCAGCGGCGTACGCGGCAGGCTGTCGCCGACATGCTCGAGCACCTGTTCGGCCCACTGCGCCAGGGTCTTGCGATCCAGTTTGCCGTTGCCCAGCAGTGGCAGGGCCTCGACCAGCCGCAGGGTCGGCAGCATATGCTCCGGTAGGCGCTCCTGCGCCTGGCTCTGCAACTGCGCAAGATTGCTGCCGTGGCCGTTGGCCAGCGTGAGGAAGGCGAACAATTGCTGGTCGAATGGGCCGCGCGTTACGCAGGTAACGGCCACTTGAGCTATGCCAGGCAAGCGCGCGAGCTGGGTTTCAACCTCGTCGAGTTCGACGCGAAAGCCGCGGATCTTCACCTGTCGGTCGAGGCGGCCGATGATCTCCAGGCTGCCGTCCGGGCGATAGCGCGCTCGGTCGCCCGTACGGTAGAGACGTTCGCCGGGTTGCAGCGGGTTGTCGAGGAAGCGCTCGTGGGTTTGCTGCTTGTCGAGGTAGCCCCGCGCCAGTTGCGGGCCGGCCAGGTACAGTTCGCCAGCCTGGCCTGCTGTGGCCGGTTGGTCGTGTTCGTCCAGCAGGTAGGTACGCATGCCATCGAGACGGTCGCTGAGCGGCAGACGGCGATAGTCGACGTTGGGGTCGAGCCTGTGCATCAGCACACCGATGGTGGTTTCGGTCGGCCCATAGTGGTTATGCACGCTGAGGGTAGGGGCTAGCGTGCGCAGGCTCTGCAACAGGCGTTGCGGGCTGTTCTCGCCGCCCAGAATGAGGTTGCGCCGTGGCAGTGTGGCGGCGGCAGCGCTGTGTCCCAGCCAGGCATCGAGCAGCGAGGGCACGGTCTTTAGATGGTCGATCAGGTGCCGCGTCTGATAGGCCACCCAGGCGGCGGTATCCAGGCTGGTAGCCTTATCCACCACGTGCAGTTCGCCACCGGTCAGCAGCGACGGAAACAACAGGCTGTAGCTCAGGTCTGCCGCCAGGGAGGTGATCAGCGCGCTGCGCTCGCCCGGCTCGAAGGCAATGCGCCCGAGCAGGCTGTCCAGGTAACTGCTTAGTTGCCCATGCTCGATCACCACGCCCTTGGGGGTTCCCGTGCTACCAGAGGTGTGCAGCACGTAGGCGGCGCTGCGCGCGGGGATATCCAGGGATAGCGGGCTGTGCGGCTGGCTCTGCCAGCGTGCGCTGTCGCCCAGGTCGAGGCTGTTCAATTCGCCGAGCGCGGGCGGTGTGCCGCTGCCATCGTAGAGCAGGAAAGCCGGGCGAGCAGCGTCCAGGATCGCCAGGCTGCGGGCCACCGGCTGATGCACGTCCAGCGGCAGGAAGGCGGCTCCGCACTTGAGCACGCCGAGCATGGCGACGATAGCCCCGGCGTTGCGGTCGAGGTGCAAGGCGACCCGGTGCTCGGCACCGATGCCGTGGGCATTGAGGTAGTGAGCCAACTGGTTGCTGCGGCTTTCCAGCTCGGCATAGGTCAGCTGGCTGGTCGTATCGCACAACGCCAGACGTTCGCCAAAGCGCGCTGCCTGTTGGCTAAAACGTAGGGGAAAGGCGGTGAAGGGCTCGGCTGGTAAGTGGGGCGGCTTGCCCTGTACGGCGTTCAGGGCAGCGTCAAAGCTTGGGCTGTACAGCGGCAACACAGCTAGCGGCTGTTGCGGATCGGCGAGGGCGGCGAGCAGCAGCGACTGGTACTGTTCGAGCAACACCTGCACCGCTTGCATGCCGTAGCTACTAGCGTCGTAGCTGAGGTTGAAACGGTAGTGCGTGGCCCCGTTCTCGCCCGTGAAGACTTCCGGGGTCAGCTGCAGCTCGAAGGCCTGGGTAGGGGCATTGAGCTCCAGTACTGTCAGCCTCGAACCAGGTGAGTTTGCGAGCGGCAGTGCATGGGGCATCACGCCGCCCCATTCGAAGGCGTAACGCGAGATGCTGGGTGCCTGGTCACTGACGATGGCGCAGTATTCCTGCCATTCTCGTGCGCGGTCGCACATGCGCTGCAAGCCGTCGAGCGCCTCGCTGAAACGGCTTTCCTGCGGCAAGCGCCAGGCCAGCGGTAGTGCCTTGGCGAACAGCCCCCAGCAGCCGGACAGCTCCTCGTAATCGTCCCGGCAATCGTGTACCCAGTTCATCGTCAGCACGGGTGCATCGCCGCTGCTCAAGCGCTGCAGCAAGGCGCACCAGGCGGTCAACAGTACTTCGCTGGGGGAAACGTGGATGCTTCGGCAGACGTCATCGAGCATGGCGCTCAGTTCAGGCGCGCCGTCCAATTGTGCGACCCGTATGTCGGTAGCGGTGCGCGAGCGCTGCTCGCGGTACAGCAGCTCGCTGTGGCTCTGCTCGTCCAATGCCTGTTCGCGCCAGAAGCGTCGACCCAGTTCGGCATCATCCTCGGCCTGCATTTCGTATAGCCAGGTGCTGTACTGGGTGTAGCTCATTTCGTCGTCGCTATCCGCCTCAGGCATTTCCGCTGCCAGCGCTGCGGCGAGACGCAGCAACGTGCCGCGGTCGGCGCCCAGTGCCGGGAGTTGCAGATGCAGGCGGTGGTGATCGCTGGCCAGAGCCTGACAGTCCAGCAACAGGTCGGTCGCTTCCGGGCGGATGCGCTGTAGAGGCACACGCAAGCCGGGCGATGGGCATAGCTGCAGACGCAGCGCCTCATGGCGTTGCACCAGGCCGCTTAGGTGCAGCTGCAGGGCGTGCTGATCCAGCGCTCCGCGAACGTCCAGGGTTAGCGTGGCGGCCGGCAGGTCGGACTGCCAACGCTGTCGTTGTTGGGGCGAGAGCTGGAAGGCCTCGGTATGCAGTTGCTCCATCACAGGCTTTCCTCCAGGGCCAGAACGTTACCGTGCGCGGTGATTTGTGCCGCGCTCTTGTCCAGTTGGTCGCGCCGCATCATCTGGCCCATGGCGACGCAGATCTTGCGTTCGCCCTCGAAGGGGTCGCGGGCGTGGGCGACGAGCATGTTGTCGAGCATTACCACGTCGCCTTTCTGCCAGGTGAACCGCACCGCGCAGGCCTCGTAGACGCGGCCGATCTCGGCCATCACCTCGTCCTCGATGGGGCTGCCGTCGCCGTAGCAGACGTTGCGGGGCAACTGATCAGGGCCGAACAGCTCCAGCAGGTTGCGCCGCACCTCCGGTTCCAGGCAGGCGGGGTGGTGCAACTGCACCTGGTTGAAGAACGACTCCTCGCCGGTATCCGGGTGGCTGACGATGGCCGGGCAGCGTTGGGCGATACGCAGGCCATCGTCACTCAGCCATTGCCACTGGGTGCCGGCGTCGCGGCAGCGCTGTTCGACTTCTTCGCGCTGCCCGGTCTTGAAGAAGTCCTGCCAGCGCACATCGAGCTTGTCGGTGAAGTGGCGCACGTAGAGCAGGCCTTTGCTGCGCAGCGTCTCGACGATCGGCTGTGGCAAGCGCGCGAGCACCTCGCGGCAATCGACGATGGGGGTGCAGCCGCCATGCGCGGCGGGCGTTTCGCAGTAGAACCACTGCTTGCGCGGCCACTGCGCGAGATGCGAGCTCTCGTTATGGAACAGGATCATGTGCTGCTCCGGGTAAGGGGTGGAGTGGTAGATATTCTTGCCGGCGTTGTTCTTCGGCAGATCGCCGTAGGTGCCGTACAGGTCGGGTTCGATGGCCTGGGCGAACTGCTCGAAAGCACTGGCGTCCGGCAGGTCGAAGCCGCGCAGCAGCAGGCCACCATGCTGGCGCAACTGCTCGCCGATCCAGCCGCGGGCCTGTTGCGCCCAACGCAGCGGGTCCAACTCGCCCAGAAGCGGTTCAATCACCAGCGGCAGGGGCCGGTCGCTGGAGAGAGTCGAGGTGCGTACCTGCTCCTCGGGCCGCTGACTGACGGCGGTGGCGCGGGTTTGCTTGAGCTTGCTCAGTTTGGACAGCTTGCGCGAGGCACGACTAGCCTCGTCGCTGGAGGAAACCTCAGGCGGGCTGGCTGGCTCTGTAGCAAGGTGCCAGTCCCAGCGTTGCAAGGCGTTTTCAGGCGCTTCAATAACCTGTTGTAGCAGGCTGTCGAAACCGCGTTGCAGGTGCTCGATGGTTTCGCGCTGGAACAGGCTGGTGCGGTAGACCCAGCGCAGGGTCAGGCCCTGGTCGTCCTCCTCGGCGAACAGCGCGATGTCGAACTTGCTGGTCTCCTGGCGCGGAGCGAGGTGCTCCACGTTCAGGCCCGGCAGCTCGGCGGAGGAACGGGGGGTGTTCTGCAGCACGAACAGCGCCTGCACCAGCGGGTTGACCCCAGGCTGGCGTGGCGGCTGCAGGGTTTCCACCAGCTTGTCGAACGGCACCTGCTGGTGCTGGAAGGCAGCCAGGGTTTCGTCGCGCAGGCGCTGCAGGCGGGCGTCGAAGTCCTGCGCCGAGTCGAGGCGCGCGCGCAGCGGCAGCACGTTGACGAAGAAGCCAATAAGCCGCTCCAGCGCTGGAT
>DASRUM010000316.1:0-2953 GCA_035655415.1 Pseudomonas sp. | reverse complement strand
GGCGGCCTGGCAGGCCTTGGCCAGTACGGTCTGGCCATAGGCGAGGCCGGCCAGGGTGGCGGTGTCGAAGCTGGAGAACGGGTGGAACGGATTGCGTTTGATGCCGGTGCGGTTTACAGCGGCATTGAGGAAGCCCAGGTCGAAGCTGCTGTTGTGGCCGACCAGAATCGCCCGCTTGCAGCTGTTGGCTTTCAGCGATTTGCGCAGGCCACGGAAGATTTCCGTCAGCGCGTGCTCTTCGGTTACTGCCATGCGCAGCGGGTGATCGAGCTTGATGCCGGTGAAGTCCAGCGCCGCCTGCTCGATATTCGCGCCTTCGAACGGCTCAATACGGAAGAACTGGGTGTGCTCCGGATAAAGGAAGCCGCCTTCGTCCATGCCGATGGTGGTCGCCGCGATTTCCAGCAGGGCATCGGTGGCGCAGTTGAAGCCACCGGTTTCCACGTCCACGACTACCGGCAGGTAGCCACGAAAGCGCGCGGCCATGGGGTGGCGCGGGCCGGAGTGGCTGCCGCTTTCAGCTTCGTCGTCGTACAGGTCTTCACTCACGCTTGGCTCTCCAGCAGACGCCAGCGCAGGGTTTCACCAGCGCGCAGCGGGATAACGGTTTGCTCACCCAGCGGCAAGCTGGCCGGTGCGGTCCAGTCTTCGCGTACCAGGGTAATGCTGTCGCTGTTACGCGGCAGGCCATAGAAGTCCGGGCCGTTCAGGCTGGCGAAGGCTTCCAGCTTGTCCAGGGCATTACGCTGCTCGAAGGCCTCGGCATACAGCTCGATGGCCGCATAGGCGGTGTAGCAACCGGCGCAGCCGCAGGCGGCTTCCTTGGCATGCTTGGCGTGCGGCGCCGAGTCGGTGCCGAGGAAGAACTTGGCATTGCCGCTGGTGGCCGCATCCAGCAGGGCGTCCTGATGGGTGTTGCGCTTGAGGATCGGCAGGCAATAGAAGTGCGGGCGAATACCGCCAACCAGCATATGGTTGCGGTTGTACAGCAGGTGGTGGGCGGTGATGGTGGCGCCGACGTTGGCCGAAGCGCCTTGCACGAACTCCACCGCATCGCGTGTGGTGATGTGCTCGAACACCACTTTCAGGGTCGGGAAACGCTCGACCACACGGCTCAGGTGTTCACCGATAAAGACCTTCTCGCGGTCGAACACATCGATCTCGCTGCGCGTTACTTCGCCGTGTACCAGCAGCGGCAGGCCGACTTCGGCCATGGCTTCGAGCACCGGGAAAATCTTGTCGATGCTGGTCACGCCAGAATCGGAGTTGGTGGTTGCGCCGGCCGGGTAGAGCTTGGCCGCATGCACAAAACCCGAGGCTTTGGCCGTGCGCACATCTTCAGGCTGGGTCAGGTCGGTGAGATACAGCACCATCAGCGGCTCGAAGCGGCTGCCTGCGGGGCGGGCGCTGAGAATGCGCTGGCGATAGGCATCGGCTTCGCTGGCATTGCGTACCGGCGGCACCAGGTTGGGCATGATGATGGCGCGGCCGAAGGTGCGGGCTACATCGGCGACGGTGTGCGGCAGAACGCCACCATCGCGCAGGTGGATGTGCCAGTCGTCGGGACGCAGCAGGGTAAGGCGGTCAGTCATGGAAGCTTCCAGGCGGGCAAAACGTGGCGAGAATGCTACCGGAAAAGCCCAGTGGCGGCACGCTGAAAGCGGACGCGGCAGGTAAAGTTGACTGAAGGCCGGGTTGTACTGTGGCCCTGCCTGCACAAGAGGCATAAAGCTCTGCTCAAGTTTTCCGCCGTGGCACCGATAGACAACAGGTAAGCCGTATTCCCTGGAGTCTGTCGTGCGACCCTATTCACTCGCGGTGCTTTGCCTGCTGGTAAGCCAGTCCGTCCTAGCCATCAGCTTCCAGACTCGTCTGGAGAAGATCGAGTGGAAGGTCGAAGGCGATCAGTTTGAGTGTCGTCTGTCGCAACCCATCACCGATTTCGGCTCCGGGATGTTTGTACGCCGGGCGGGTGAACAGGTCACCTTTAGCTTGAAAGCCCGTGAGCGCTGGCTGGGGGCCGGTAATGCAACCTTACTGGCGGCGGCGGCGCCCTGGCAGCCAGGGCGTGGCGATATCAACCTGGGTTCGGTCAGCGTGGTGTCTGCCGAGGTGCTGTTCAACAGTTCCCAGGAGCAGGGCACGCGCTTGCTGACTGGCCTGCTTGAGGGGCGCAGCCCCGTGGTGCGCCACCGTGCTGCGCACGGCGGTGATGCAGTAGAAGTGCGCTTGCTGCCCGCTAAATTCAACAAGGCTTACAACGACTATCTCGATTGCACGGCCAAGCTGCTGCCGGTGAATTTCGATCAGGTGCGCAAAAGTCAGGTCGGTTTTCCGGGGGGTGGCGTGGCGCTGGAACCGCTGGCCCAGGCCAAGTTGGATATCATCCTCAGCTTTCTCAAGGCCGATCCCAGCGTCAACCGCATCCAGCTTGATGGGCATGCTGACAACAGCGGTAATCGTCTGACCAATCGTGACCTGTCGCGCCGCCGCGCGCTGGCGGTGATGGAGTACCTCAAGGCCAGTGGTATTCCGGCTGAACAGATCACCATGCGTTTCCATGGCGAGCGTTACCCGGTGGCGCCAAATAACAATGAAGCCAATCGGGCGAAAAATCGCCGAGTAAGCATCCTTCTCGACCGGGTGCCTGAGGCGGCAGTGCCGGCTACGCCTGCTCCAGCGCCTGCAGCGGCGGACCCTGCGGCCACCTCCTAGCGCCTGCGATTCGTCTGTTGTCCAACAATTATCCGTCGCTGGTCGTCACAAGCTGTCGCGCCTCTGTAAATCAGGCGGCATGGGCAGTAGAATCACGGGTTTTCCCGCACAACCCCGTGGAGTTGATGGCATGGCCGACGTAAACAAGGTAGTCCTGGCATATTCCGGTGGCCTGGACACTTCCGTGATCCTCAAGTGGCTGCAAGATACCTATAACTGCGAAGTGGTGACCTTCACC
>DASRUM010000315.1:0-3008 GCA_035655415.1 Pseudomonas sp. | reverse complement strand
GTGGCTCCAGTCGAAGTTAGACAAGGTGTGTAGAAATATGGGTATGCATCCCGTACAGGTGATTGCGGTGACCGGCGGCAAAGGTGGCGTCGGTAAGACCAACGTCTCGGTGAACCTGGCGTTGGCCCTGGCTGATCTCGGTCGTCGGGTGATGCTTATGGACGCCGACCTGGGCTTGGCCAACGTCGATGTGTTGCTTGGTCTGAGCGCCAAACGCACCCTGGAAGACGTCATCAGCGGCGAATGTGAGCTGCGCGATGTACTGCTGCAGGGGCCGGGCGGCATTCGTATCGTGCCGGCGGCGTCTGGCATTCAGAGCATGGTGCAGCTGTCACCCATGCAGCATGCCGGGCTGATTCAGGCCTTCAGCGATATCAGTGACAACCTCGATGTGCTGATTATCGACACTGCCGCCGGAATCGGTGATGGTGTGGTCAGCTTCGTGCGCGCCGCCCAGGAAGTACTGGTGGTGGTGTGTGATGAACCGACGTCGATCACCGACGCCTACGCATTGATCAAATTGCTTAACCGCGACCACGGCATGAATCGCTTCCGTGTATTGGCCAATATGGCCCACAGCCCGCAGGAAGGACGCAACCTCTTTGCTAAGCTGACTAAAGTTACTGACCGTTTTCTCGACGTTGCCCTGCAGTATGTAGGTGCAGTGCCGTACGACGAGTCAGTCCGCAAGGCCGTGCAGAAGCAGCGCGCGGTCTATGAAGCCTTCCCGCGCTCGAAGTGCGCGCTGGCGTTCAAGGCGATAGCCCAGAAAGTCGACGCCTGGCCCTTACCGGCCAACCCGCGCGGTCATTTGGAGTTTTTCGTTGAGCGTCTGGTGCAGCAACCGACCGCAGACACGGCCATATGACAGCAGCCTCTGGACTTCGTATGTATAGCAAGGCACAGGCGCAGGATTCCCAGCACCAATTGATCGAGCGCTATGCGCCTCTGGTCAAACGCATTGCCTATCACCTGCTGGGCCGTCTGCCGGCCAATGTGCAGGTCGACGACTTGATCCAGGCCGGGATGATTGGCCTGCTCGAAGCGTCAAAAAAATACGACTCCAGTAAAGGCGCCAGTTTCGAGACATTCGCTGGTATTCGTATCCGTGGCTCCATGCTCGATGAGGTGCGCAAAGGTGACTGGGCGCCACGTTCGGTGCATCGCAATAGCCGCATGGTCAGCGACGCGATTAGAAAAATTGAGGCCAGAACGGGCAGAGACGCTAAAGATCAAGAGGTTGCGGCCGAACTCCAATTGAGTCTCGAGGATTACTACGGCATTCTTGGCGACACTTTAGGCAGCCGCCTGTTCAGTTTCGACGACCTGTTGCAGGACGGTGAACACGGTGGGCTGGGTGAAGACGCTGGCAGCAACCACCTCGAACCTTCTCGTGATCTGGAAGATGAACGCTTTCAGGCGGCCCTGGCGGATGCCATTGCCAACCTGCCGGAGCGCGAGCGCCTAGTGTTAGCGCTATATTACGATGAAGAATTGAATCTTAAAGAGATCGGCGAGGTGTTGGGGGTTAGCGAATCACGTGTAAGCCAACTACACAGTCAATGTGCCGCTCGTTTACGCGCTCGTCTGGGTGAGTGGCGCGCACATTGAGTTGCATTCGCTAACGCTGGGCCGGTTTCACGATTAAAAGCGCATACAGGTTGCTGGGTGCGTTTGGGACTGTACGGAGGTCGACTTGGACAAGAACATGAAAATCCTCATCGTTGATGACTTTTCAACGATGCGACGGATCATCAAGAACCTCCTGCGTGACTTGGGGTTCACCAACACAGCGGAAGCCGATGATGGCGTGACCGCGCTGCCCATGCTGCAAAGCGGCAGTTTCGATTTTCTGGTGACTGACTGGAACATGCCCGGTATGACGGGTATCGACCTGCTACGTGCGGTGCGTGCTGATGAGCGCCTGAAAACTCTACCGGTGTTGATGGTTACCGCTGAAGCCAAGCGCGATCAGATCATCGAGGCAGCCCAGGCTGGGGTAAACGGTTATGTCGTCAAGCCGTTCACTGCCCAGGTACTGAAAGAGAAGATTGAGAAAATCTTCGAGCGAGTCAACGGCTGATGTCTGCCATGAGGGTGCTATGGAACATAAAGATTCCGTTCAGGATGACCTAGAGTCGACCCTGAAACACAACGCTCGCCAATTGGTCGACAGCCTGGAGCAAGGCAACTTTGGTGAAGCGGTACAGCTGATACATGAGCTCAACAAGGCGCGTGATCGCGGCCTGTATCACGAGGTCGGCAAGCTGACCCGTGAACTGCACAATGCCATCGTCAACTTTCAGCTCGACCCCCGTGTGCCGCATGCCACTGAGGTCTCGCAAATCACCGATGCCACCGAACGGCTGAACTATGTGGTGACGATGACCGAGAAAGCGGCCAATCGCACCATGGATCTGGTTGAGCAGAGCGCCCCACTGGTTAACGATCTCAGTGATGAAGCGCAGAGCCTCAGTGCCGACTGGGGGCGCTTTATGCGCCGCGAGATGAGCGCCGATGGTTTTCGTGAGCTGGCCAAGCGCGTCGAGCTGTTTCTCGCTCGCAGCGAGCGTGATGGTGCCAAGATTTCTGGGCATCTCAATGACATTTTGTTGGCTCAGGACTACCAAGACCTGACCGGGCAGGTGATCAAGCGCGTAACCCAGTTGGTTACCGAAGTGGAAAGCAACCTTCTGAAACTGGTGCTGATGGCCAGCCAGGTGGATCAGTTTGCCGGCATTGAGCACAACCATGAGTTGCTTCGCGCCGAGCAAGAAAAACAAAAAGAGCCTTCGCACGGTGAAGGTCCGCAGATTCATGCCGATAAGCGTGAAGACGTCGCATCCAGTCAGGATGATGTCGACGATCTGCTTTCCAGCCTGGGATTTTAGGAGCACGTCTTATGAGCTTCGGCGCCGATGAAGAAATCCTCCAGGACTTCCTGGTAGAGGCCGGCGAGATTCTTGAACTACTGTCCGAGCAACTGGTAGAGCTGGAAAGCCGCCCGG
>DASRUM010000314.1:0-29978 GCA_035655415.1 Pseudomonas sp. | reverse complement strand
CGATCAGTGGAATACCGATAAAGTGGCTGAGAATATTGCGTTGGTCGCGGTGATAGGCCGCGTATTGAGCCAGATGATCAACCAGGGTTTTCATTATTATTTTCCTCATGCAAGACAGGTGGCCAGCATGAACTCACGCCCGCGCAGCGCTCTGTCAGCTAGCCGACAAACCTCTTGGAACCGCCGATGAACAGCGTCCGCAGCTATCAGGCGCGCTTGTGCCAAGGCCACTGGTTCAGCGCCCTGCCCGCCGCCTTGCAGGAAGCGCTGTTGGCCACTGCTCAGGTGCAGCAGCTGGCACCCGGTCAGGTGCTATTTCGCCGTGGCGACAAACCCTGTGGCCTGTATGCGGTGGTCGAGGGCGGCATGCGCATCGGCGCAGTGAGTGCGCAGGGCAAGGAGGCGTTGTTGACCCTGGTCGAGCCGCCCTACTGGTTTGGCGAGATTTCCCTGTTCGATGGCCAGCCGCGCACCCACGATGCCTTTGCCGAAGGCGCTACCACTCTGCTGCTAGTGCCGCAGGCGCGGCTGCTGACGCTGCTCGAACAGCAGCCGCAATACTGGCGCGACTTCGCCCTGCTGATGAGCCACAAGCTGCGCCTGGCGTTTATCGCCCTGGAAGAGATGAGCCTGCTGCCCGCCGCCCCGCGCCTGGCTCGGCGGCTGCTGCTGATTGCCGAGAACTACGGCGAAGGCGAACCGCGCCGGGTCATCCATCTGCCCCAGGAACAGCTGGCGCTGATGCTGGCGATCTCCCGGCAGACCACCAACCAGATCCTCAAGGAACTGGAAGGCCAGGGCATTGTGCGCCTGACCTATGGCGAGATCGAAATCCTCGATCTGCCGCGCCTGCGCCAGGCCTCGCAGTAACGTTTTGCTACATGGCGGCCTGCCCGCGGGGAATCTCCGAGGCCACCTGGCGCTCTATGATGGACCCCTACCTTCACTAGAGCTGCTGTCCGGATGCCGATACCCGCCCCTGTTACCCACGCCGACCTGCCCCTGGTGCTGGCCGGCCCGCTGCTGCGCCGCATGGAGCCGCAGCGTCTGGTGCTCTGGCTGGTCGGCAGCCAGCCGTTGTCGTTTAGCCTGCAGCTGAGCTATGGCGACGCGCCAGAGCCACAGAGCTACCCGCTGCAGGGCGACAGCTGCCAGGTCATCCAGATCGGCGAGCAGGCGTTTATCCACCTGATCGATCTGGCGCTCGACGCGGCGCTGCCCTGCGATGTGCAGATTGATTACGACCTGCTGATCGAGCAGCCTGGCCAGGCCGCGTTGGGCATCGCCGACTGGGCACCGCACCTGCTGTATGACGGCGCGACCCAGGCCAATTTCGTTCTGCGTGCGCGCCTCGACCAGTTGCTGCATGGCTCCTGCCGCAAACCGCACCACCCGGCGGCCGATGGCCTGCTCTGCGCCGATCGCCTGCTGGCCGAGCCGCACGACCCCGAGCAGCGTCCAGGGTTGCTGCTGATGAGTGGCGACCAGATCTACGCCGACGACGTCAGCGGGCCGCTGCTGCGGGCGATTCATCAGGTGATCGAGCGCCTGGGTTTGTTTGGCGAGCACCTGGAAGGTGCGGTGGTCGATGACAGCACGGCGCTGTACCAGCACCCGGCCAGCTACTACCAACGCGCCGAGTTGCTGCCGGCGCTGAAGAGCAACGAAACCCTGCGCGAGCGGTTTTTCGGCGGCGTGGAGAAGCCGGTATTCACCACCAGCAGCGCCGACAACCACCTGGTGACCTGCGCCGAAGTGCTGGCCATGTACCTGCTGGTCTGGTCGCCCGTGCCCTGGACGTTGCTGGATGCCGAAATGCCGGCACTCAGCGCCGAGGAAGTGCCGCGTTATCAGGCCGAGCGTGGGCACATCGAAGCCTTTCGCGGCGGCCTGGGCCAGGTCGCCCGTGCCCTCGCCCACCTGCCGACGCTGATGATCTTCGATGACCACGACATCACCGATGACTGGAACCTCTCCGCGCAGTGGGAGGAAACCGCCTATGGCCACCCGTTTTCCAAACGCATCATCGGCAATGCGCTGATCGCCTACCTGCTGTGCCAGGGCTGGGGTAACAACCCGGATGTGTTCGCCAAACCGCTGCAGATGATCCGCGCGATGACCGAGGGGCGCGATGCCGCCAACCTTATGAACAGTCAGCCGCAGGACGCGCTGATTGATGAGCTGCTGAGCTTTCACCAGTGGCAGTTCGTGCTGCCGAGCAGCCCGGCGCTGGTGGTGCTGGATACCCGCACCAGGCGTTGGCGCAGCGAGCGCAACCTCAAGCGGCCCTCCGGCCTGCTGGATTGGGAAGCGCTGTGCGAGTTTCAGCAGGAGCTGCTTGATCATCCGGCGGCGATCATCGTTTCGCCTGCACCGATGTTCGGCGTCAAGCTGATCGAGACCATTCAGAAATTCTTCAGCTGGGCCGGCCACCCACTGCTGGTCGATGCGGAAAACTGGATGGCCCACCGTGGCGCAGCGCAGGTGATGCTGAATATCTTCCGCCACTCGCGCACGCCGGGAAACTACGTGATTCTCTCCGGCGACGTGCATTACTCGTTTGTCTACGAGGTGCTGATTCGCCAACGCAAGCGCGGGCCGAAGCTCTGGCAGATCACCAGCAGCGGCTTGAAAAACGAATTCCCACCGCGCCTGCTCGACTGGTTCGACCGCCTCAACCGCTGGTTATATGCACCCTGGTCGCCGCTCAACTGGCTGACCACGCGCCGGCGCATGCAGGTCAGCCCGCGCATCCCCTCGCGCAGCAAGGCCGGCGAGCGTCTGTGGAATGGCGCGGGGCTGGGCCAGGTGTTCTTCAATGAGCAAGGCCAGCCGAGCGCGATCTACCAGCTGAATGCCGATGGCTCGCCGGCGGTGGCCTTTGTCGATGATCGTGATGAGGCGCCGGCCCCGCAGGTCGCGCACAGCCTTGTTGGCAAAGGCTAAAGGCTCGCGGGCATGGCCCGCTCCTACGATATGCGTAACCCTGTAGGAGCGGCTGGGCGGCACTCCGCCATGCCCGCGATCTGTTATGGCGAATGGCTTAACGCAGTTTTTCCAACATCTGGTAGTACCACATGCCCGCTGCCAGCATCGGGTTGCCGAACAGGTCGCCCAGCGGCACCTTGATCTGTGAGCAGGCGGCGAAGGTGTCGTAGTGGCCGAGGGTGCCGGTCAGGGCGTTGGCCATGATCTCGCCCATGATGTGAGTGGTGGCGATGCCGTGGCCGGAGTAGCCCTGGCAGTACCAGACGTTGTCCGAGAGCTTACCCAGCTGCGGGATGCGGTTGATCACGATGCCCATGGCGCAGCTCCACTGGAAGTCGATAGCGACGCCCTTGAGCTGCGGGAAGGTCTGCTCGATACCGGGGCGCAGCTCGGCGGCGATATCCCGCGAGTCGCGCCCGGAGTAGTTGCAGCCACCGCCGAACAGCAGGCGGCCGTCGGCGGTCATGCGGTAGTAGTCGAGGACGAAGCGGCAGTCGTACACGGCCAGGTCCTGCGGGTTGATTTCCTTCGCCAGCTCACCCAGCGGCGCGGTGGTGACTATGCCGCCCATGGCCGGGAAGATCATGCCCTTGAGCTTTTTCGGCTCCAGCTTGTGGTACACGTCGCCGGCTAGCAGCACCTGCTTGGCGTTGATCCGGCCCGCTGCGGTAACCACCGCCGGCTTGTCGCCGTGGATAATTTCCAGCACTTCGGAGTGTTCGAAAATCAGCGCGCCCAGGCTGGCGGCGGCCTTGGCTTCGCCGATGCACAGGTTCAGCGGATGCAGGTGCATATTGCGGCTGTTCTTTAGCGCGCCGCTGTACAGGTCGCTGGCCAGATGGCTCTGCACGCCGGCGCGGTCGAGCAGGGTCACGTCAGCGCCCATGCCACGGCGTTGCGCTTCGGCGTAGGTGGCCTGCAGTTCCTGCATATGCACCGGCTTCATCGCCGCGTGCAGGTGGCCGTGCTTGAGGTCGCACTGGATACCGTACTTCTCCACCCGCTGCTTGATGATCTCGTGGCCGCGCCAGCGCAGGTGCCAGATAAAGTCTTCAACCTCCTCGCCGAGGGTCTTGCGCATCTGTTTGTTCATCGCCGCATCGCCCGACAGGCTGCCGGTGACCTGGCCTCCATTGCGCCCGGTGGCACCCCAGCCGATCTTGTTGGCTTCGACTATGGCCACCTTGAGGCCGCGCTCGGCCAGCTCCACGGCGGACGCCACGCCGGTAAAGCCGCCACCGATGATCACCACATCGACGCTGACCTCGCCCTGCAGGGTCGGGTAGTCGGTTTCCTCATTGAGGCTGGCGCTGTAGTAGGAAGGGCAGCGCTCGGCGGCGGGGGTTACGGGTTTGATGGCGGCGTTCATAGGGCGGTTCCTGGGTACGACTGGCGGGTGCTGGGCCCGAACCGGGCACAGGGTCGGCAGCCAGGATTGCTGGCTGCGAGGCGATCAGTGATCTGTGCTCAGGGCATCCGGCGGGCGCGCGTGGCGGCAGTGCCACAGGGCCCAGAAGGCGAGGATCTGTGGCAGCAGGGCGGGGGGCACAAAGCTGCGCCGCTCGCACCGATGCGCAGCCAATAGGGGGGTGAGGAACAGCTGTACGGAAGAACACATGGCCAGCAGGTTCACACAGGGCCAAGAGTGCGTTAAATCCTGTTTTTCACATGCTTGGTTATTGCCTGGCTAAACATTGAACCTGGCCGCTGTCGGCCTGAGTCAACTGCCGCGCAGATTGGCCAGCACTCGCTCGGCGTTTTCCGTGCAGGGCATGCCTTCTGGTTTGCTCTCGATGGTGGCGATGATGGTCAGCAGCTGCGCCTTGTTCTGCGCCAGACGTTGCTGCATCGCCTCTATCTCGACGACCTTGCGTTGCAGGCTGCCGAGCATCTGCTCATGCGCCCAGCCCTGGGGGTTGGCGTCTGGCAGCAGACGGCGGATTTCTTCCAGGCTGAAACCGGCCTGCTGGGCGCAGCTGATAATGCCGAGGGTCTGCAGTGTCTGCTCCGTATAGCTGCGATAGCCGTTGGCCTGACGCTGGGCGTTGATCAGTCCGCTGGCCTCGTAGAAGCGGATGCGCGAGGCGGCCAGACCGCTGCGGGTGGCCAGTTCACCAATTTTCATAATCTATGCTCCGGGCTATTGACCTTAAAGTTGACTTTAACCTTAGGCTTGCTCCATCTGCTACCCCGGAGTACGCCATGACTGCCTTCCAACCGCTGCAACTGCCCAACGGCACCACCGTGTTCAATCGCATCGCCAAGGCGGCGATGGAAGAGAACCTCGCCGACGCCAGCCAAGGCCCGTCCGCCGAACTGTTGCAGTTGTATCAGGCCTGGGCCGAGGGCGGTGCTGGGTTGTTGCTCACCGGTAACGTGATGGTCGACCGTCGTGCCATGACCGGCCCCGGCGGCGTAGTGCTGGAAGATGAACGCCAGCTGGAAAAATTCCGCGAGTGGGCGCGCATCGGTCGTGCCCAGGGCGCGCAGTTCTGGATGCAGATCAACCACCCCGGCCGGCAGATGCAGGCCAACCTCGGCCAGCAGACCGTCGCGCCCTCGGCCGTGGCCCTGGAGCTGGGCGGTCTGTCGAAGATGTTCCCCGTGCCCAAGGCGCTGGATGAAGCGGAAATCCATGAGCTGATTCAGCGTTTCGCGCGCACCGCGCAGTTGGCCGAACAGGCTGGCTTTAGCGGCGTGCAGATCCACGCGGCGCACGGTTACCTGCTTAGCCAGTTCCTTTCGCCCATCAGCAACAAGCGCACTGATAGCTGGGGCGGTTCGTTGGAAAACCGTGCGCGCCTGCTGCTGGAAGTGGTCAAGGCGGTGCGCGCCTTGGTGGCGCCGAGCTTCTGCGTGGCGGTAAAACTCAACTCGGCGGACTTCCAGCGCGGCGGTTTCGATGCAGCCGACGCCAAGCGCGTGGTGCAGCTGCTTAACCAGTTGGATGTTGATCTGGTCGAACTGTCCGGCGGCAGCTACGAAGCCCCGGCCATGCAGGGCGATGCCCGCGACGGCCGAACCCTGGCGCGTGAGGCGTACTTTCTCGAGTTTGCCGGTGAGATCGCCGCAGCGGCAACGATGCCGGTGATGGTCACCGGCGGTATTCGGCGCTTGCCGGTGGTCGAGCAGGTACTGGCCAGCGGCGTGGCCATGGCAGGCATCGCCACGGCGTTGGCGATTAACCCGGCGCTGCCCAAGCAGTGGCAGGCCGGGCAGTCGAGCAGCGCCGAATTGGCACCGATCCGCTGGAAGCACAAGGCATTGGCATCCCTGGCCTATATGGCGGTGGTGAAGTTCCAGCTGCGTCAGCTCAGCCTGGGCAAGCACACCCACGCCGGGGTTTCGCCGCTACGGGCACTGCTGCTGGAACAACTGAAAACCGCGCGGCGCACCCGCCAGTACAAGCGGCTGATGGCGGCTGGCAGCTAGTCGGGAAGATGCCCGGTCTTCATCCAGATCAGGCCGCTTTCTTCATGGAACGGCTTGTGTTGCGGCAGATGCGGGCTGCTTAGCGGCTTTTCAGCAGCTTGATCAGCGCCTCGGCGGTGGCATCCGATGAGGATGGATTCTGCCCGGTGATCAGCAGCCCATCGACCAGCACATGGCTCTGCCAGTCGTTCGCGCTGGAGTAGTGCCCGCCGTTGGTGATAAGCATGTCTTGCACCAGAAACGGCACCACTTCGGTCAATTGCACAGCTGCTTCTTCGCTGTTGCTGAAACCGGTGACCTTTTTGCCGCTAACCAGGGGCAGGCCGTTGGCCGCCTTCACATGGCGCAGCACACCCGGGGCGTGGCAGACCGCCGCTACAGGTTTGTTCTGCGCCTGGAAGCGTTCGATCAGGGCAATGGAGGTGCGGTCTTCGGCCAGATCCCACAGCGGGCCATGGCCACCGGGATAGAACACGGCGTCGAAGTCATCGGCCTGCACCTGGCTTAACGGCAGGGTATTGGCCAGCGCCTGTTGCGCGGCAACATCGGCTTTGAAGCGTTCGGTGGTCGGCGTTTGCGCGTCTGCGACGTCACTTTTCGGGTCGAGCGGCGGCTGGCCGCCCTTGGGCGAGGCCAGGGTCAGCTGCGCCCCGGCATCCTTGAATACGTAATAGGGCGAGGCGAACTCTTCCAGCCAGAAACCGGTCTTGTGCCCGGTGTCGCCCAGTTGGTTGTGGGAGGTCAGTACCAGCAGGATCTTCATAGGGTGTCCTTGGAAGCGGATGGCCGATAAATGGCCTACAGCTTAAGAACCCCAGCCAGACTCGATAATTCAAAACATTGTTGCGTCGGGTCGAGCGCCCTGAACTGTGGGCGGCAACGCTTCGGCTGCTGGCGGAGGCGTTGCCTGCGCTCAGGGCTCCGGCTTGTAACCCAGACGCAAACCGCCCCAATGCCGGCCGTTGACCATAATCGGCACCGAGAGGTCATGCATCAGCTCGCCGGTGTCGCGCATATAGGTCTGTAGCAGCAACGGCTTCTGATGGCTGCCACAGCGGATGCCGGTGCGGTCGTTGAACAGGCGCTTGCTGCGGCTCTTCAGGGTGTCCACGGCGCGGTCGCCGGTGGCGGCATGGTTGAACGCGTTGTTGTGCGTCGGCACATAGCCTTCGGCGGTACAGGCGATGGCGAATACCAGGCCTTCGTGCTGGCTGAGCAGGGGCTCCTGGATCGCCGGCAGCACCTGATCGGCATAGCCGTCAAAGCGCGTTTTGTACTTGGCCGGGAAGCTGCCGGCAATCGGTTGGTAGTGACGGTCGAACAGGTCGTTGGCGCTGATCCGGCCGCTGTGCAGGTCTGCTTCAAACTGTGCGGCAATCAGCGCTGCCGCGCTACGAGCGAGGTCGTAGACGCGTTGGTGGTATTCATCCAGGCCGACTTCGGCGAGCTGTTCGCTGACGCTTTCGGCCTGTGCGACTAACCGTTCGGCGGCGCTGCTGAGTTGACGCGTCTGCCCTTCGCTGTCGCTGACATCGCCGCGCAGCTGGCCGACCGCCACGGACAGTTCGGCCAGGCGCTCGTGGTTTTGCCGGGTGCCGCTGTCGATCTGGCTGACCTGGCTTTCCACGTCCACCGCCAGTTCGGCAATTCCGTGCAATTGCTCGCCAGTGTGCTCGACCTGTTGTGCGGCCAGCGTCAGCTGTTCGGCCTGTTGCTGCATATGGCTGACCACCGCCAGGCTCTGCTGGCGGATATCGCTGACGATCTGCCCGACTTCTTCGGTGGCGCTGCTGGTGCGGCCAGCGAGGTTGCGCACCTCATCGGCAACCACGGCAAAACCGCGACCGAGCTCACCGGCGCGGGCGGCTTCGATGGCGGCATTCAGCGCCAGCAGGTTGGTCTGGCTGGCAATCGACTGGATTACCTGGGTGACTTTCTCGATCTGCTCGGTGCGTGCGCTGAGGCCGTCAATCAGCTCGCGGCTGGTGGCGGTCTGTGCGCTCAGGTGCTGCATGGTCTCGATGGCCTGGCGCAGTTCCTGCTGGCCGCTGCTGCTGTTCTGTCGCACGCTTTGCGCGGCCAGCAGGGTTTGCTCGGCGCGCTGGGCGTTGTCCTGTTCGGTATGGGTGATGGCCTCGGCGGCCTGGTTGATCTGCTCGGTGGCGCTGAGCTGCGATTGCAGTTTGCCGGCCAGCTGTTGCGCTGCATGGGCCACCTCGGCGGCGGCCAGGGCGTTGTGACAGGTCTGTCGCGATAGGCTCTGGCTCAGGTCGCTGAACGTGTCGTGTGGTTTAGCATGCGCTGGTTGCTCTTCATGCTGGCGCTGCCACGGCCCGAGCCACGGCCACAGGGCCAGCAACAGAAAGGACGGAATGCTGACAAACCACGGCAGTTCGATCTGCTGGTACGTCAGCATTAACCCGGCCAGCCCGATGGCATGCAGCAGACAGGCCTTGGGATAGGTAATAAACGCAGAGCGCATGACAAACCTCATTATTTTTATTCTGGTCGAGCCACCACCAGAAACTGCCTGTGGCGCGCCGCTGTGGGGTGGGCGAGCCATGCCTGCTGAAACCGGAGTGCGTGCAGCTGGATGTGCCTGGGTAGGCAATCGGCCGTTGTCGGCGAATCTATAGACCATAGCGGGTGACGCTCCCTGCGGCCAACCTTTGGTGGGAGGTTGATTCGAGCACCCATGGCGGTATTCGGCCATGGCACTTTGGTCGCAGAGGGGTTAGTGCCTAAAGACGATGACGCTGGATAAATCCCTTGTCGAGGAAATCCTTCCAGCGCCCGTAGAAGCGCCCGCCGGCGCTGTGGCCATGCCAGTCCAGCAGCGCGCCGCCATCACCGGTGGCCAGCAGGGCGAGGCTCTGTCGCTGCGGACGGTAGCGCTTCAGCGCCAGGCCACGTAGCGCCGCGTTGAGGTTGGCGGCTAGCACCGGGCCCTGACGCACCGAGTACACCCCGCTCTTGCGCGCGCCGGGCAGGCTGGCGCAGTCGCCCACGGCGAAAATCGTCGGATGGGTGTAGCTCTGCAGCGTCGGCGCAATCAGTACAAAGCCCTGCTCATCGCAGCCAAGCCCGCTATGCGCCGGCCAGGCAAAGGCCTTGGCACCGCTAGCCAGTAACAGCCGTTGACCGCGCCAGACCGGCTCGTCGCCGCTGAGCAGGCAGTCGTCCGCAATGCGGCTGATCGGGCAATCCTCACGTACCCACACGCCGCGTTGGCGCAGATGGCCGAGGGCACGCAGGCGTACGCCAGCAGATAACCCATCGAGCAGATGACCAGCGCAGAACAGCGCCAGCTGCGGCACCTTTCCGGCCAAGGCCAGCGCCAGCTCAACCCCCGCTGCGCCACCACCGAGAATCGCCAGGGGCTGCGGCTCAGCCTGCCAGCGCTGCCAACCCTCAAGAAATTCCGCAAAGGGTTTTACCGCCAGCAACTGCATGGCATCACCTTGCTGCGCCGGTGCAGAAACTTGCGCGCCGACATTGAGCGACAGCCAGCTGGCGCTGAGGGTTTGCCCATCTGCCAGTTGCACCTGCTGCTGGGCAGCGGACAGGCTTTCTACTGGGCTGATGATCAGCTCGACCTTGGCTGCGCGGCATAACGCCTGCAGCTCGACCTGACAGTCCTCCGGCCGATGCCGCCCGGCCAGCAGCCCCGGCAACATGCCGGAATACCAGGCCACCGGTCCGGCGCTTAGCAGGGCAATGCGCCCCGGTGGCCGCTCGACCAAGGCCCAGCGCCGCAGCACGCCGAGGTGGGCGTGGCCGGCGCCTATCAATAGCAAGTCGTATTGCTTCATGGTTGTTTCAGTCCATCGCGGTAATGGCTGGGCGCTTGCCCAGTCCAGCGTTTAAAGGCGCGGCTGAAGCTGCTGGTGTCGGCGAAGCCGAGCAGGTAGGCGATCTCGCTGATCGAGCAGCGCGGGTCGTGCATATGTTGCAGGGCCAGGCTGTGGCGGGTGTCGGCGAGCAGGCCTTCATAGTTGCCGCCTTCGTCGGCCAGATGGCGCTGCAGGCTGCGCAGGCTCAGGTGCAGGGTCTGCGCGATACGCTCGGCGGAGGGTTCGCCGTCCGGTAACTGGGCCTCCAGGCAGGCACGCACCTTGTGCGTCCAGGTGGCGTGATGCAGCTGTTCGAGGGTGCGCTTGAGCACCGTTTCATTGTGCTCGGCCAGTTCCGGGTTACCGTCGTCCAGGCGCTGTTCGAAAGCGGCGCGGGGAAAGCGCAGGAGGTTTTCCGGCGCGGCAAACAGCAGCGGCGCGCGGAACACCGCATGCCAGGGCTGTGCATCCGCAGGCTCGGCGCGCTGCAGCTGCACCGCCAGCGGGGCGAAGTCGCGGCCCAGGCGGTTGCGGCAGCTGCGCACATAGATCGCGGCAAAGGCATCCAGCGCTTCGGGGGCCGGCGGCGGGCTGCCGGGCGGTACGCGAAAGCAGAATTCGTAGCAGTCACCGGCCTCGCGCAGCTCCAGCTCCAGGGCATCGCTGACCACCCGGTGATAGCGCACGATGCGCTCGAACATCTCGCGCAGGCTGCTGCTGGCACCCAGGGCGTAACCGAGGGCGTGAAAGGTGGTCGGGCTGACGAACTGCGAGGTTTTCAGGCCCAGTGCCGGGTCGCCGCTGGCCTCGACCGCCAGTTGCCACAAGCGCGTGGTGATGGACAGCGGGCAGCGCGCGTTGGGGTCGTCGAGCAAACTCGGCTCAAGCCCGGCCTTCAGACACAGCGCCGCGCTGTCGAGGCCCAGCGCATCGAGCTGCTTGCGCAGTGCGCGGGTCCAACTGGCCAGGGTGGTGGGTTCGGCAGTCATGCAGATTGGCGGATCCGGTCAACAGGTTGGCGTTCAGGGTCAGGCGCAGGCCCGGGCTTCGCGGCACAGTGGCCACCTCATCAACAAGAGGATGTAGGCATGCCCCACTCCCCTGCAAGCACTGCAGCATTAAATGACGCGCAACGCGCCGCGCTGATCCGCCAACAGGTCATGGCCCACGGTGTCGAACTGCGTCAGCGCTTCCCCATCCTCAATCATCAGGACGCCCTCGGTGCCGGCATCCTCACCTTCGCCCTGGCCGGGATGATCGGTTCGGCGGCGTTGTATATCGGCGGTTACCTGGCCTGGTGGGCCTGCCTGCTGCTGAATGCCTTCTTCGCCTCGCTGACCCATGAGTTGGAGCACGACCTGATCCACTCCATGTACTTCCGCAAGCGCCGGGTGCCGCACAACCTGATGATGGCGCTGGTCTGGCTGGCGCGGCCGAGCACCATCAACCCCTGGGTGCGTCGCCATCTGCACCTTAACCATCACAAGGTGTCCGGCAGTGAACAGGATATGGAAGAGCGCGCCATTACCAACGGCGAGCCCTGGGGCTTTGCCCGCCTGCTGATGGTCGGCGACAACATGATGAGCTCGTTTATTCGCTGGCTACGGGCGAGCAATCCCAAACACCGCCGACTGATTCTGACCCGCACGCTGAAGGTCTACGCGCCGCTGGGCCTGCTGAATTGGGGCACCTGGTATGTGTTTCTCGGTTTCCATTTGATCGACTTTGCGGCCACCGCCCTGGGTGCCCCCGTAGCCTGGTCGGCGACCACCCTGAGCGTGATGGCAGTGGTAAATATCGCCGTGGTGGTGCTGGTCGGCCCCAACGTGCTGCGTACCTTCTGCCTGCACTTTGTCAGCTCGAACATGCATTACTACGGCGATGTCGAGGCGGGCAATGTGATCCAGCAGACCCAGGTGCTCAACCCCTGGTGGTTGTGGCCGCTGCAGGCGTTCTGCTTCAACTTCGGCAGCAGCCACGCGATCCACCATTTTGTGGTCAAGGAGCCCTTCTATATCCGTCAGCTAAGCGTGCCGTTTGCGCATAAGGTGATGCGTGAACAGGGCGTGCGTTTTAACGACTTCGGCACTTTTGCGCGGGCCAATCGCTGGACGCGTCGCGAGCAGGCTGAGCCCGCCAAGCAGGCTCAGGTCGCTTGAGTTCTGAATGTAGGAGCGGGCTTGCCCGCGATGCTTTCGTGTTGCAGGTTTCGCGGGCATGGAACTGGGCGTCCCCCCCGCTCCTACGGATTAGATAACTGCAGCTGCGGCGCGGCGAAATAGCTTTCTGCCGACTCGCCGGTGTTGTCGCTGTCGGTGGCAAACACCACGCCGAGGATCTTGCGTGGCGCGCTGCCAAAGGCGGCGATAGCATCGGCGTTTAGATTGCGGCTTTCGCTGAGCCATTGCCCAAGTGGCGCTTCCGGGCCACGCAGCACCATCATCTCCACCGTCTCGGTATAGGCACTGCGGGCATGGATACCGGGGGCTGCGCGGTTATCCCAGACGTAACTCAGGGTCGCCGCCGGCAGGTCGGGATCGAAGAAGGTCCGCGCCAGGCGCAGCTTCTGCCGAGTGACAAAACTCAGCGAATCCAGCGGGTAATCCAGCAGCACATAGACCCGTGCGGCGTAGTCGTCGCCTTCACGGGTGGCGAAGCGCGCCTGCTCCAGTTTCTGCTCAGTGCGCCATTGCCAGCTCAGTTGCCAGGGCTGATCGCCGGGTAGATCCAGCGGATGCAACAGGCCACCGGCTGCGGCCTCGGCCTTGATCCGCAGCACCTGCGGTCTGTCTTGCTCGACCAGGCTGCGCTCGGACGGCTTGAGCTTGGGGATATCCGCCAGGCGCCAGGGCGGTGACCATTCGTCGTTGGGCGGACCTGCCGTCCAGGGCGTCAACTGGTTATTGGCCTGGGCCAGCGGCGTCAGTACCAGCAGCGCGAGCAGTAACCCGCGCATCAGCTTCTGCGCCAGTTATGAAAACGCTCAACCAGGCGCAATAGCCCCTGTGGTGCATGGGTGCGCTTCCATTCACCGGCGGCGTATTTATTGGCCTCGGCCATGGTTGGGTAGGTGTGGATGGTGCCGAGAATCTTGTTCAGGCCCAGGCCATGCTTCATTGCCAGCACGTATTCGGCTAGCAGCTCGCCGGCGTGTTCGCCGACGATGGTTACGCCAAGAATCTGGTCCTTGCCCGGTACGGTCAGCACTTTGACAAAGCCATGGGCGGCTTCATCGGCAATCGCCCGATCCAGATCGTCGATACCGTAGCGGGTCACCTCATAGGCGATATTCTGCGCCTTGGCTTCGCCTTCGTTCAGCCCGACGCGGGCGACCTCGGGGTCGGTAAAGGTGCAGGCGGGGATTACCCGGTAATCCACCTTGTAACGCTTAAAGCCGCTGAACAGCGCATTGACTGCCGCATACCAGGCCTGGTGCGCGGCGACATGGGTGAACTGGTAAGGCCCGGTGACATCGCCCACCGCGTAGATATTGGGAAAGCGCGTGGCCAGGTATTCGTCGGTTTCCAGGGTGCCGTTGGGCCGTACGGTCAGCCCCAGTTCCTCCACACCATAGCCTGTGACATTGGCCACCCGGCCGAGGGCCAGCAGCAAGCCGTCGAAGGCGATGGTCACCTCCTCGCCGGTGTCCAGGCGACGGGCGACCATACGCTGCTCGCCGTCCACCACCTCGAAGCGCTCGGCGCGGTGCTGCAGGCGCACATCCACGCCATCTGCGCGTAGGCTGCTCAGCACCAACTCGCTGGCATCGGCGTCTTCGCGCGGCAATAGGCGTTCAGCCAGTTCCACCTGAATCACCTGGCTGCCGAGGCGCTGGAAGGCCTGGGCCAGCTCGCAGCCAATCGGCCCGCCGCCCAGCACCAGCAGCCAACGCGGCTGTTCACGCAGGCTCCAGATGCTGTCTGAGGTGTAGCCCTGCACCTGCTCGATACCGGGAATCTTCGGCACCAGCGGCCGCGCGCCGGCGGCGATAATCAGGTTGCGGCTGGTCAGGGTCTGGCCGTTTACCTCCACGCTCCAGGGCGAAAGAATCTTCGCCTCGCCCTGAATGACCTCGACGCCCAGGCTGGTGTAGCGCTCCACCGAGTCATGGGGTTCGATATCGGCTATCACCCGCTGGATACGTTGCATCACCGCCGGGAAATCCACCGTGCCCTGCACGCCGCTAAAGCCCAGCGCCTGGCCCTTTTTCAGTTCATTGGCCAGCTTGGCCGAACGCAGTAGCGCCTTGGATGGCACGCAGCCGGTGTTCAGGCAGTCGCCGCCCATTTGGTGTTTTTCGATCAGGCTGACCTTGGCCTTTACCGCCGCGGCGATATAAGCGCTGACCAGGCCGCCGGCCCCGGCCCCGATCACCAGCAGGTTGCGCTCGAAGCGCTTGGGTTTGTGCCAGCCGGCATATACCCGGCGTGCCTGGACCAGGCCCAGCAGCTTGCGCGCGATCAACGGGAATACGCCGAGCAAAACAAAGGCACCGAGCAAGCCCGGCGAGAGGATGCCGGCCAGCGAGTCGAGCTGGCCCAGCTCGCGCCCGGCATTCACATAAACCAGGGTGCCGGGCAGCATGCCGAGCTGGCTGACCCACCAGTAGGTGCGCACCGGCAGGCGGGTCAGGCCCATGGCCAGGTTGATCAGAAAGAACGGAAACAGTGGTACCAGACGCAGGGCGAACAGGTAGAACGCGCCCTCGCGTTCGATGCCCGCGTCAATGCCCGCCAGGCGCTGGCCGAAGCGGCTTTGCACCCAATCGCGCAGCAGAAAACGGCTGCTCAACATAGCCAGGGTCGCACCCAGGGTGGAGGCGAAGGACACCAGTACAAAGCCTTCGAGCAAGCCGAACAACGCGCCGGCCAGCAAGGTCATCAAGGCTGCGCCGGGCAGCGACAGCGCCGTGACCGCGACGTAAGCGAGAAAGAACAGCCCCGCTGCTAGCCAGGGCTGCGCGGCCACTTGAGCATTCAGCGCCGCTTGCTGCGCCTTGAGCGCTTCCAGATTGAGGTACTGGCCGATGTCGAAGACAAAGAAGCTGCCCAGCAGCGCGAGGATCAGGCCCATCAGGGCGAGTTTGCGGCTATTCATCAGTCAGCGCCTCCAGGGCGCACAGGCTTTGGCACAGGCTAAAATCGGCCAGCAGGGCAGTCTCGGGGCGGTCGGTCAGTTGGCCGAGCACCCGCGAACGATAGGACAACGCCGCCGGGCTATCGGCAGGCCACTGGCGGTTGAAGTCGGCGAGAAAAGCAGTGTGGTCGTAGTTCAGCGGCAGGGCTTCGATAAACAGGCCGTCACGCTGGCAGCGATACAGCGCCGCTGGATGTGGCGTGGTGGCGATACGGCTAAGCAGGCCATAACGGCCGCCAGCAAAGTTCGGCAGCCCGGCCGCGCCATTGTTGATCAGCGCGCCGTGCTCAAGGTTCAGAGCCACGGCCGAGCAGGTATGGCTGGTGGCGAGCACCTGTACATTGTTCGTGGAAAACCAGGTGTCCAGTTGCTGCTGGCGCTCCGACTCTCTGAGCGACTCCCGCGAGCAGCCCCAGCCAGCCAGGGATTGCTCATCGCCATGGCTAATCGCCACGCGCTGGCCGGCCACGCTGACTATCGCGGTGCTCGGCCGCGTGGCCAAGCGTTCGGCTATACCGGGCAAACCCTGCACGGTTTTATTCAACTCAAGCTGGATGGCATTGGAGCGCTCGACCACCGCCTCCTCCACCGTTAGCGGATAAGCACAGCCGCAGCCGGCACCGCTGTCGTCGGCACGTCCCAATTCGGTTTCGACATTGCCGCGCAAGGCCAGGTGGCCATTCAATCCTTGCTCGATGGTTTGGAAAATCTCGGGATCGCGGTCGAACCAATGGGCATCGCCGTTGAATACCAGCCGCGCACCGGCTTCGGCTGCCAGGCGCTTCTCCAGTGCGGCCAAGGCCTGCTGATTGCCATACAGACCGCCGACCACATAGAGCATGTCGCAGTCGAACAGCGGCTCACCGCTAAAGGCATCACGCGCCAGACGGTAATCCAGCGGACAATCGCGGCCGGCGCGCATCAGGCTTCGGCCCCAACAGCAGTAGGGTGCGCCGTGCGCACCAACTCCATAGGCAGACTCTTGGTGCGCACAGCGCACCCTACGAGGCCAAGCCGCATCAGGCAGTCCTCCGTAGCCAGCTGGGCAGCAGATACCCCAACACGCAGAGGCCCAGGCCATAGAGGTTGGTGCCGAGTAGCAGCGCGTATTTACCGTCGCCTATGGCCCAGCTTTGCGGAATCCAGTTCAGGGTCAGGGCGACGCCGAGGCCCAGGCCGGTCCAGAAGCTCAGATGAAAGCCCAGTCGGGTAGGCGTGGTCAGGCCGTGCAGGACAAACACCGGTGCCAGGCCAATGACCATGGTGCCGCTGATGGTGGTGGCCTTGAGTATGTCGGTGCCGGCTATCATCGGCAGGTTGCCGAGCAGGGCGAACACCACCATAACCGCCATGCCCACGCCTATGGCTTTCTGCCCGAGGTCGCGGCCTGCCAGTCTCGGCAGCTCGCGCCCGGCCAGTTTGGCCAGGCTGGAGAAGGTCGAGTCCAGGGTCGAGCCGGCAGCGGAAACCATCACCACGGTCATGACCAGCAGCGCGCCAATGCCCAGGCTCTTGGCCAAGGCCGCCGGTACATTGTCCGAGGCGGCAATGCCCACCAGCTGCGCATGTACGCCGATCAGGCTGAAGGCGAGGATGGCGATAAAGCCGAGAATGCCGGCAATCAGAAAGGAGCGGCGCATGGCCTTCTCCTCGCTGATAAAACCACGGTCGGTCAGTACCGGGTCATGGAAGCCGTAGCTGAAGGCCTGCAGACCGGCGACCAGCAGTAGGTCGACGCCGGCATTCAGCGCCCAATGGCTGGTGCTGGCCAGCTCTGTCGGCGAATGCTGCGGCAGCACCAGGCCGAGCACCCAGACCAGGGCAATCACGAAGATCGCCGCTTGCGCCGCGTCGGTAAGGATCGAGCTGCGTAGCCCGCCGCGCAGGCTGTAGGCCAGGGTCACGGCGGTAAACAGCAACGCCGAGGCGATAAATTCGATGCTACCCGAGTCGCCGTAATAGCCACCGACCACCGCAGTGTTGCTCCACACCTCGTTAAACAGGCGAATCAGAATGGCCGCGGAAAACGCCAGCGCTGCGCCGCGGCCGTAATGGCTGCTGAGAAAGTTCACCAGGCCGGTGGCGGCAAAGCGCCGACGCAGGCGATAGATGACAAAACCGGTGAGCGGAATCGACAGCCAGTACATGGCATACGCCAGGCCGCCGACCAGGCCGTAAGTGGCCCCCAAATTGGCGGCGTTGGTTACCGATTTGGCGAAGATCCAGCTGATAAAAATGCTGGAGGTGATCAGCCAGGGGCTGGCGCTGCGGCCCTGGTTGTCCTCACCATTGAAGAACCCGCCGAGGGTTACCGCGCGTGGCGACAGGGCCAGCATCAGCGCGCCGTAGACCACGAGAAAACCCCAGAAAAACAGCCCGGTGAGACTGGTGGGTTGCATGGACCGATCCTTAATTAATGGTTATGCAGTCGCGTAGGGTGCGCTGTGCGCACCAAGGGTTCATCACCTGCGTTGGTGCGCACAGCGCATCCTACGGGGTTAGTCATTAAGCGCGCCGCCGCAGCTTGACCCCTGGCCCGCGGTGCAGGCGTAACAATGATCACGGGTAACGATGTGGTTGCCGGCCAGCGTTGCATCGAGTAGATCGCGCAGGTGCGGCCGATCACGGCCGATCACTTCAGGCAGTTGCAACGGCAAATCGAGCATTTGGTTGAAGTCGCAGTCGTACAGGTAGCCCTGCCAGTCGACGCTGACCAGGCTGCGGCACATCAGCGGTTCGAGGTTTTCCGGGCGATAGCTGTCACGCAGCAACTGCATATAGCCGTTGAATTGGCCCTTGCTGACCAGGGTGCTGCCAAAGCGCGCAATCGGCTGGTTGGTGATGGTCAGCAGGTGGTTGAAGACAATGCCGAAGTCCTCGGCCAGGTGGCGCTTGTAGTCGGCTTCCAGCGCCGCTTGCGGTGGCGGCAGGCTCGGGCCTTGCGGGTTGTACACCAGGTTGAGAATCAGCCCGCTGTCCGGTTGGCCGTAGCCCAGGGCATTGAGCTGTTGCAGGCCCTTGATGCTGGCATCGAACACGCCGTCGCCGCGCTGCTTGTCGACGTTGTCGCGTGAATAGCAGGGCAGCGAAGCACTGACTTCCACACCCTGGTCGGCGAGAAACTGCGCCAGGTCTTCATAACCCGGCTCACTCAAGATGGTCAGGTTGCAGCGGTCGATCACCCGCAGGCCTTCGCGGCGCGCGTGGGTCACGATCTCGCGAAAACGTGGGTGCATCTCCGGCGCGCCGCCGGTGAGGTCGAGGGTATGTACCGGATGGGCGTCGATCACCTGATGCAGCAGCGTCAGGCTTTCGTCGGTCACGGCCTCGGTGCGGGTCGGCCCGGCATTCACATGGCAATGCAGGCAGCGCTGGTTGCAGCGATAGGTCAGGTTGATCTGCAACGCTTCCAGTTGGCCGCGGCGGATTGCCGGAAAAGCCAGTTGGTCGAGCAAGGGCAACATTGCATGCACGGTGTTGGGTTCCTTGATGCTGACGCGCCGGCTGATCGTGTCAGCCGCTAAGTAGCCACTATAGAGAGTGCCGGAGGGTTTTTGTTACGCGCGCAGGTAGAAGAATGTTGCGTAATTAGTTATACAAATCTTATACAGATAATGCAGAATCTGCAGCTGTTGCCCTGCCCGCCGCCTGCGAGGATCCGTTTATGTTAGTCCGCCTTACCTACGCCAGCCGTGCCAGTCACGGCGTTTCTTCCGAGCTAATCCGCGAGATTCTCGACAGTTCACAGCGCAACAACCCAGGTAAAGGCTTGACCGGGATACTCTGCTGCAACGCCGATATCTTTCTGCAGGCACTCGAAGGGCCGCGTGCGGAGGTGAACGCCTTGTACAACCGGTTGGCCGATGACAACCGGCACAAGGACCTGACTATCCTCGACTACGCCGAAATCAGCATGCGCCGTTACAGCAACTGGAGCATGGGCTGGGCTGGCGCCAAGCAGGCCAACCGCGAGTTGTTTCTGAAATATTCGGCCAGCGACCGTTTTGATCCCTTCAGCATGAGTGCCGAGCAAATTACCGGCCTGCTACTGGAGCTAGGTGAGACCGTCAGCGCAATCAAATCGCCAGTTCTCAGCTAGAATTCCTCAGCGTCAACTCGCCTAGCAGGCGGGCTGTGTTCACCCTGAGCCTTGGCGCACCTCGCAGTTTATTGAGGCGCCAGGATGCTCCATCTGTTCAACCTTCCCTTGCTGGCTGCTCTGCTCTGCTTTGCGCTGGGCAGTGTTTCGGCACATGCCGAAACACTGCCGCTGCTGGTGCTCAGTAGCGAGCAGCTCAAGCAGCCGGTGGAGGTTCCTGCCAGCCTGGTGCTGGAAGACCCCAGTGGCAACCTGACCGCCGCCGAGGTGCAGCAACGTATTGCCAGCGAGGGCAAGCGAATTGATGGTGTGCCGCGCCTGGGGTATTCGACCAGCGCCTGGTGGCTGGCGTTTCGCCTTGATGCGCCGGTGGCCGAACGGCTCGATCTGATGATCGATCGGCCCTTTCTCGACGATATCGAAGTCTGGCTATATGACCGTGAACGGCTGATCGCCCCTTTCTATAGTGGCGATCACCGCGATTTTCTTTTGCGTGGCGCGCCCTCGCCGCACTTTCTGCTCAACCTGCCGCGGCTTGGCGA
The DNA here is from genome assembly GCA_035655415.1 of Pseudomonas sp. Lineage (GTDB taxonomy): Bacteria > Pseudomonadota > Gammaproteobacteria > Pseudomonadales > Pseudomonadaceae > Aquipseudomonas. Next base: position 9,948 of record DASRUM010000314.1, on the reverse strand, counting down.
AGGTCCGCATACGTTGTTGCTACGGGTGCAAAGCGGCTCGGCGGTGAGTGTACCGATGCAACTGGTGGCCGCCGAGCAAAGCCCGTTATTGCTGGCTGAACACTGGATGCGTAGCGGCTTGTTGCTGGGAGCGCTGCTCAGCCTGACCCTGTTCTTTCTGGTGAAATTCAGTGCCCTGCGCGAAACACAGCTGGTGTGGTTCTGCCTGACGGTGGCCAGCGTGGCGCTGTACAACGCGAGCCTGCATGGCGTTACCAGCCTGCTGGCGCCGCAGTGGGTGTGGTTGTCGACCCAGATGGCCAATCTGGCCAACCCCGGCATGCTGATCTTCAGCAGCCTGTTTTTGGCCGACTCACTGAAGCTCGAGCTGGGCCGCGTGCGCCATCTGCGCAACGCACTGTTTGCCGTGACCCTGCTGGTGTGCGGCTGGACCATCGTCAGCTATGGGCACTTCCGCTCCTACCAGACGCTGAACGTGCTGATTCTGCTCAACGGGGCGTTCCAGCTGTTGCTGCTGATCCTCGGCGTGCGCCAGCGCCGGCCTTACGCCATCGGCTACCTGCTGTGCTGGAGTTCGGCCCTGCTGCTGATGCTGCTGGTGCCGCTGGGGCGCAGCGGGGTGATTCCGCTGCCGCCGAGCTTCAATTACATGCACGCCTACCTGCCGGTGCTGAGCATGCTGCTGTTTGGCGGCATCCTCGACAAACAGCTGGAGCAGATCCGCCGCGCCCTGCTGCACAGCAAGGCCCAGGCGCTGGGCAATCTGGAACAGTACCAGGCGCTGTTCAGCAGCAGTGGCGAGGGGATTTTCCGCTGCACCCGCAGCGGTGCGTTGATCGAAGCCAATCCGAGTTTTGCTGCGTTGCTGGGGTTGGCGCAGGACAGCAGTGAGCTGTCCATGCAGCAGCTATTGGGCGTCGAGCAATGGGCAGAGCAGGTGGCGCAACTGCATACCGAGCAGCCGGCGATCAGCCAGGAGTGTCAGATTCATGGGCTCGACGGGCAGAGCCATTGGGTCTATCTGTCGTTGCATCTGCGCCCGACCCAGGATTGCATCTAAGGCATCGTGGTCGACCTCAGCGAACGCCGCGCTCTGGAAGAGCGGCTGCAGTACCTGGCGGCGCATGACTCGCTGACCGGTCTGCTTAATCGTCGCGAGCTGGAACGCCTGCTGCGTGAAAGCCTCAAAGGCCAGGACACGCCGAGCTACAGCCATCTGCTGTGCCTGGATCTGGATCAGTTCAAGCAGGTCAACGACCTCTGCGGGCATTCGGCCGGCGATCAGCTGCTGCGCCAGTTGTCCGGCCATCTGTTACACCAGTTGCCACGGCATGCCGAACTGGCGCGTATCGGTGGCGATGAATTCGCCGTGTTGCTGCGTGAGGTCGACAGCGCTGCAGCCCTGGAGCATGCGGAAAGCCTGCGCCACTGTGTCGAGCAATTCGTCTTCAGCTGGCAGGGTCGGCCGTTCCGCGTGCAGGCCAGCATCGGCTTGCTGGAACTGGACAGCGGCGTTAGTGACTGGGAAACCGCACTGAACTGGGCCGATAGTGCCAGCCAGCTAGCCAAGCACCTGGGTCGTAACCGGGTGCAGCAGTTCAACCCGGCCGATGGCGTGTTGCTGGAGCATCAACGCCAGCTGCAATGGATCACCCGCCTGCGCGAGGCCATCGAACTGGGCCACTTCGAGTTGTTCTATCAGCCGGTAATGGCGCTGCAGAACGCCAGCGATGGCCTGCGCTATGAAGTGCTGCTGCGCTACCACGACCCGATCAGCGGCGAGTGGGTCAGCCCCGGACAATTTCTCGGTGCCGCCGAGCGCTACGGCTTTCTCGGTGCCATCGACCGCTGGGTGGTGATGCGCCTGCTGCAATGGCTGGCGGACAACCCGCGGCATGTGCAGCAATTGGCTCAGGTGAATTTCAACCTGACCGCCAGCTCGCTGCTTAACGCGCACTTCCACGAGATGCTCCATAGCGAATTGCTGCGGCACAACCTGCCGGCGCACAAGCTGTGCATCGAGGTGACCGAAATGGTCGCCCTGGGCGAGCTGGGGGTGTCATCGCAGTGGATCAAACAGCTGCGCAGCCTGGGCCTGAAAGTGGCGCTGGATGACTTCGGCAGTGGTTTTGCCTCCTACGCTTACCTGCGCCATTTGCCGCTGGATATCGTAAAGATCGACGGCAGCTTTATCAGCGGCCTGGAGAGCGACCCGATCAACCAGGCCATGGTTGGCTCGATGCAACAGATTGCCAGCCAGCTGGGCCTGAGCACCGTGGCCGAGTTTGTTGAAAGCCAAGCCACCCTGGACTGCGTGCGCGGGCTGGGGCTCGACTATGCCCAGGGTTATTTTATTGGCCACCCGCAGCCGCTGACTCAGTTGGCCGACAGCCAACTTGAGGAGTTACAGATGAAGTTGGTGCTCGATACTTCAGGTCGTTAGTGGCGGGTCGGCTCATGCGCTGGGCTATCAATTCGATGACCTGCCCAATCGCCGAAAGCAAAAGACCCGCCGAAGCGGGTCTTTTTATTGCCGGGCTAACGCTGTGGGCTTACGCCAGTTCGTCGAAGCACTCGGCGATAATCGCCAGGCCACGGTCGAGCAGGGCGTCTTCAGCGGTCAACGGCACCAGCACGCGCAACACGTTGCCGTAAGTACCACACGACAGCAGGATCAAACCTTTCTCACGCGCCTTGGCAACAATCTGCCCGGTCAGCGCGGCATTGGGTTTATGCACATCACCGCCTTCGCACAGCTCCATGGCAATCATGGCGCCCAGGGCACGCACTTCGCCGATGCTGTTGTGCTTGGCTTGAATGGCTTTGAGACCAGTGACCAGACGCTCACCAACGGCCTTGCAGCGATCCAGCAGCTGCTCTTCCTCAAACACCTCCATCACGGCCAGGGCCGCGGCGCAGGCAATCGGGCTGCCGGCGTAGGTGCCGCCCAGGCCGCCTGGGGCGATGGCGTCCATGTATTCGGCCTTACCGCACACGCCCGCCACCGGAAAACCACCGGCGATGGATTTTGCGAAGGTGGTCAGGTCGGCGGCGACGCCCATCTGCTCCATGGCGAAGAAGGTGCCGGTACGCCCGGCGCCGGTCTGAACTTCGTCGGCGATCAGCAGGATGCCGTGCTGATCACACAGTGCGCGCAGGCGCAGCATGAAGTCTTTCGGCGCGACGTAGAAACCGCCCTCACCCTGCACCGGCTCGATGATGATCGCGGCAATATCGCGCGGCTCGGCGTCGTTCTTGAAGATGCGTTCGATGCTGGCGATCGCGTCATCCGTGCTCACGCCATGCAACGCGCACGGGTACTGGGCGCGGAAGATGCCGCCGGGCATCAGGCCCATGCCGGCCGAGTAGGGTACAACCTTACCGGTCAGACCCAGGGTCATCATTGTGCGCCCGTGGTAGCCGCCGGTGAAGGCAATCACGCCGGCACGGCCAGTGGCAGCACGGGCGATCTTCACGGCGTTTTCCACCGCTTCGGAGCCGGTGGTCACCAGCAGGGTCTTTTTGGCGAAGTCGCCCGGCACCTTGGCGTTGACCTTCTCGCACAGCTCGACGTAAGGCTCGTAGGCCAGCACCTGGAAGCAGGTGTGGGTCAGCTTGGTCAGCTGTTCCTGCACGGCAGCAATCACTTTCGGGTGCAGGTGGCCGGTGTTGAGCACCGCGATGCCGCCGGCGAAGTCGATAAATTCGCGGCCTTCAACGTCGGTCACGGTGGCGTTCTTCGCTGACTCGGCGAAGATCGGGTGGATCTGGCCCACGCCGCGTGGAACGGCAGCGGTGCGGCGTTGCATCAAAGATTCGTTGGTCTTGCTCATGATGTCCTCATTCGCCGGTTAATCTCGGCGTGGTTCAAGGATGTGTCACCGACGGCGGCTTGGCAGTATTCGATGATCGACTGTCACAGCATGCCCGGCCACAAGGTATGTCCATATAAAAGCCGAAGGCGCAGCGCTCTCGTGCGTCTTCGGCGGGGTTACTGCTACGTCGCCCGGTTAGATGCCCAGGCAGAGGTATTTGATTTCCAGGTAATCCTCAATGCCGTACTTCGAGCCTTCACGGCCCAGGCCGGAGGCTTTCATGCCGCCGAACGGCGCAACTTCATTGGAGATCAACCCGGTGTTGACGCCGACCATACCGTATTCCAGGGCTTCCGCGACACGGAACACGCGACCCAGGTCACGGGCATAGAAATACGAGGCCAGGCCGAACTCGGTGTCGTTGGACATGGCGATCACTTCGGCCTCGTCCTTGAAGCGGAACAGCGGCGCCAGCGGGCCAAAGGTTTCTTCCTTGGCCACAGCGGCGTTCTTCGGCACGTCGACCAGAATGGTCGGCTCGAAGAAGCTGCCACCCAGCGCATGCGGCTTGCCACCAGCGAGCAGGCGCGCGCCTTTGCTCAGGGCGTCGGCGATGTGCTCCTGCACCTTGGCCACGGCTTTGTCGTCGATCAGCGGGCCGGTGGTGGTGCCTTCATCCAGGCCGTTGCCGATCTGCAGCTTGGCCACGGCGGCGGCCAGCTTCTCGGCGAAGGCATCGTACACACCGTCCTGAATATACAGGCGGTTGGCACACACGCAGGTCTGGCCGTTGTTGCGGTATTTGGATATCAGCGCGCCTTCGACGGCTTTATCCAGGTCGGCATCGTCGAACACAATAAACGGCGCGTTGCCGCCCAGTTCCAGCGAGACCTTCTTGATGTCCTTGGCGCATTCGGCCATCAGCTGGCGACCGATTTCAGTGGAGCCAGTGAAGCTCAGCTTGCGCACGATCGGGTTGCTGGTCAGCTCACCGCCGACTTCGCCGGCGCTGCCGGTAACCACGCTCAGCACGCCTTTCGGAATGCCGGCACGCTCGGCCAGTGCGACCAGGGCCAGAGCAGAGAACGGCGTCTGCGAAGCCGGTTTGATCACCATGGTGCAACCGGCGGCCAGGGCCGGACCGGCTTTACGGGTGATCATCGCCGCGGGGAAGTTCCAAGGGGTGATGGCCGCAGTTACGCCGATTGGCTGCTTAATCACGATCAGGCGCTTGTCCGGCTGGTGGCCCGGGATCACGTCGCCATATACGCGCTTGGCTTCTTCGGCGAACCACTCGATAAAGGAAGCGGCGTAGACAATCTCGCCCTTGGCTTCGGCCAGCGGCTTGCCCTGCTCCAGCGTCATCAGGCGACCGAGGTCGTCCTGGTTCTCGATCAGCAATTCAAACCAGCGGCGCAGTTTGTTCGAGCGCTCTTTGGCGGTCAGGGCACGCCAGGCCGGCAGCGCACGGTCGGCGGCTTCGATGGCGCGACGGGTTTCCGCTGCGCCCATCTTCGGCACGATGCCGATGATTTCTCCGGTGGCCGGATTGTTGACATTGATGGTCTGGCCGTTGTCGGCGTCCAGCCAAGTGCCGTCGATATAAGCCTGCTGACGGAACAGCTGGGTGTCTTTCAGTTGCATGGCAGTCTCCTAAATTCCGACACCCTGGTATCGGCACTTGCGCTGGGTACGCCGCCAAGCGGCGCGTGTAGGTTCGGTGTGTACACCCTTGCTGCTGATGTATGCCTCGCGGATGACCAATCAGCCGGAATTACACACAGTTTTAGCAAGAGCGTTTGAAATCTCAAACGAATCCTAGGGTCATGAGGGGTAAAGGGCAAGAGTCTGTTCGAAAAAATTAACGGAATATTGCGCTTATTCACCCGCCGTATATAGATTGACAGCTGGCCAGCGGCCACCGTTCAGAATTGCGAACAAGGCAGCAGCATGGACGCCCGCCAGCGAGATGCGTATGATTGCGCCCGCGCTGCACCAGTAGCTCAGCTGGATAGAGTACTGCCCTCCGAAGGCAGGGGTCGTGGGTTCGAATCCCGCCTGGTGCACCACCTTTAAAGCAAAAAGCCCCGGATGAAAATCCGGGGCTTTTTGCGTTTTTGAGCTTTTTAAAGGTGCGTCGGGATTACCAGTCCCTTGCTGCGGAAGGCATCTATATCAATACCGAAGGCTCCGCTGCTGTGCACTTCGTGGATTCGGTAGGGTTTGCCGCTGGGGTCGTTGGCGGTTTTGCCCAGGTCGATGATGCTTTCCTTGCAAGGTTGCTTCTGCCCGTCGAGCACGCGTAACACCCTTGGTTTGAGCTTGTTGCCAGGTGGGCAGCCGATGATGATGGCGACTTCGCCATTGGTCAGCTCGACGATTTCCCCTGGCGGATAGATGCCGACCATGCGGATAAAGCAGCCAACAATCTCTTCGTCGAAATGGCTGTTGACCGCTTCCAGCAGGATGCGCAGTGCCTCCAGGCTGGATTTGCCCTTGCTGTATACGCGGTCGCTGTTGATGGCGTCGTAGCTGTCGGCCACAGCGATGATCTTGGCGAAGTAAGGGATCTTGCTGGCATTCAGGCCGCGCGGATAACCCTGGCCATCCAGGCGTTCATGGTGTGAGTAGGCGACATCCACGGTGGCGGCGGTGACCTGCTGGTTGCTCATCAGCAGCTTGCGGCCCTCGGCGGCGTGGCTCTGCATGATGCACAGCTCTTCGACGGTCAGCGCGCCGGGTTTGTTGAGGATTTCGTTGGGCACCTTGATCTTGCCGACATCGTGGAGCATGCCGCATACGCCGATTTGCTCAAGCTGATAGACCGGCAGGCCCAGCTCCTTGGCCAGGGCAATCGAAAGAATGGACACGCGCAGCGAATGCTCGGCGGTGTATTCGTCGCTGTTCTTGATGCGCGCCAGCCAGAGCATCGCGGCTGGGTTGCGCAGGATGCTTTCGACACAGTCCTTGATGACGGCTTTGACCGCCTCAACATCCAGCTCCTGACCCAGTTTGACCGCCTGCAGAATCCGCAACGACTCTTCGCGCGCAGCGTTCCAGGTGGGGGCTGCCTGGAGCATTTCCAGGTTGAAATCGACCTTGGCGATGACGGGTTGCAGCGCCTCAGACTGGGCGATATTGGCCGTGACCTGATCATGCACAGTGACGGATTGCCGAGCATCCACCCAGACGTAACTGCAGACTTCCTGCAGCAGGCGAATGTCCTGTTGCTGACGAATGCGAAAGCCTTGGAAAAGAAAGGTGGTGTCCGTCCATGGGCGATCCAGTTCGACCACATACATGCCGATGGTCAGTTGCGCTGCGTCGACTTTGATGCGGTCCGGTTTGGCTTCGTCGGCCATGAAGGCTCTCCAGAGGGAGTAGCTGAGTGCTGGCCATTAGCTACCCATGCAGTGCGGGCAGCAAATTGCTTTTGCCTATTGGTGGCGTGGGCTTTTAGCATCACGCCGAGCGAGTGCCGCGCCCGCCTTGAAGATTAGCCACGTAGCTGCAGTTGTGTGGCGCGACGTGGGGTAATGAGTGATTAATTTTGCAAACCCAATCGCTTGGCCAGGCGGATTAGGTTGGCGCGGTCGATGCCCAGTTCGCGGGCGGCGGCGGCCCATTTGTTTTGGTGGCGGGCAAGCGCCTGGCTGATCAGCTGTTTCTGGTAGGCGTCGAGGGCTTCGCGTAGCGGCAGCTCGCTGTGTGGCTCTGCGGCGCGTTGAGTTGCAGGCGCTGTGACGGGTTGGCTGGTCGGCAAATCCAGATGGGCGCTGTCGATGCTGAGGATGCGTGGGCGTTCGCTGCATCCGGCCAGGGCCTTGAGGGCGGCGCGGCCGATCAGGTGTTCGAGTTCGCGCACGTTGCCCGGCCAGTTGTACGCCAGCAGGCTGGCCTGGGCGTCGGCAGTCAGGCGTAAGCTGCGCAGCCCCAGGCGTGCGCGGTTTTCTTCGAGGAAATAGCCGGTCAGCAGCAACACATCGCGGCCGCGTTCACGCAGCGCCGGGACTTTCAGGGGGTAGACGCTTAGGCGGTGGTAGAGGTCGGCGCGAAAACGCCCTGCGCGCACTTCCTCGGCCAGGTCGCGGTTGCTGGCGGCCAGCACGCGCACGTTGACCCGCTGTTCCTGATCGGCACCGACCCGTTGCAGCTGGCCGCTCTGCAGCACGCGCAGCAGCTTGGCTTGTGCGGGCAGTGGCAGCTCGCCGATTTCATCGAGAAACAGGCTGCCGCCGTCGGCCAGTTCGAACTTGCCGCGGCGCTCGTTGTGCGCGCCGGTAAAGGCGCCGCGTACATGGCCGAACAGTTCGCTTTCCACCAGGTTATCCGGCAGTGCCGCGCAGTTGAGGCTGATCAGCGGCTTGGCGGCGCGCGGGGATGCGGCGTGCAGGGCTTCGGCGACCAGCTCCTTGCCGACGCCGGTTTCACCGCTGATCAGCACGCTCAGTTCACTGTTGCCGACTAGCGCAATCTCCGCCTGCAGGCGCTTGTGCACGGCGCTCTGGCCGATCAGTTCGCGCGGGCGTTGCTGGCCGGCGGCCTGTTTATAAGCTTCGGCCAACTGGTGCTGATCCTCGGCACGTTGCAGCAGCGCGTTGATCCGCTCGCTGGCCATCACGGTGGCGGCAGCCAGGCTGGCGAAGGCCTGCAGGTTATCCAGATCGACCCGGCCGAAGCTCGCCGGATCAAGCGAATCGAGGGTCAGCAGGCCCCAGGGCTGGTCCTGCACATACAGCGGGCAGCCGAGGCAGTCGTGCACGGGCAGGTGACCGCGATGACCGTCGACCAGGCCGTCATAGGGGTCGGGCATCTCGCAATCGGTGGCAAAACGGGTCGGCCCGCGTTGCGCCAGCAGCGCCTGTAGACGCGGCTGTTCGCTGAGTTTGAAGCGCCGGCCGAGGGTGTCGGCGCTCAGTCCTTCAACGGCCAGCGGAATCAGCACATCGCCGTCGAGTTTGAGCAGCGCCACGGCGTCGCATGGCAGCAGCTGCCGCAGCGCTTGCAGCAGGCGGCGATAGCGCTCGGCTTCCGGCAGCTCGCGGGAGAGATCAGCGACCAGGGGAATTAGTGCGGTAAGCAGTGGGTTTGCTGTCATAAGGACACGATAGATGTCATTAAGACTCGAAATGCACGCTGTCATAAAGACACGTTTATTTATAAGTCTATGATTAATATGAATAAAATAATTGGCACGCTTCCTGTAACAGTCAGGGTGATATGAACCAGACCGCTGCGCAAGTACAGCGTGTCGACTTGACGAGGAAGCCTTGCATGCTAACCCCCGAACAAACCGCCCTGATCAAAGCCACCGTACCGCTGCTGGAAAGCGGCGGCGAAGCCCTGACCCGGCACTTCTACCAGATGATGCTGAGCGAGTACCCCGAGGTGCGCGCGCTGTTCAACCAGGCGCATCAGGCCAGCGGCGGCCAACAGCGCGCCCTGGCAAATGCGGTGCTGATGTACGCCCGGCATATCGACCGCCTGGAGGCGCTGGGGCCGTTAGTCGGGCAGATCGTCAACAAGCATGTGTCGCTGCAGATCCTGCCCGAGCATTACCCGATTGTCGGCAGTTGCCTGCTGCGGGCGATCCGTGAAGTGCTGGGCGAGGAGATCGCCACCGATGCGGTGATCGAAGCCTGGGCCGTGGCGTATGGGCAACTGGCGGACATCCTCATTGGCGCCGAAGAAGCTGCTTATAGCGCCAACGCCAATGCCGAGGGTGGCTGGCGCGGAGCGCGCAGCTTTCGTCTGAGCCGCAAGGTGCAGGAGAGCGAGGAGATCGTTTCGCTGTACCTGGCTCCAGCCGATGGCGGTGCGCTGGTGGCGTTCCAGCCGGGTCAATACATCGGCCTGCGTCTGCTGCTGGACGGTGACGAGCAGCGCCGCAACTACTCGCTGTCGGCCCTGAGCAATGGCCGTGAGTACCGCATCAGCGTCAAGCGCGAGGTCGGCGGCAAGGTCTCCAATTACCTGCATGACCAGCTGCAGGTCGGCGACAGCCTGGAGCTGTTTGCCCCAGCGGGAAATTTCGTCCTGCGCGAGTCGGCCAAGCCGCTGGTGTTGATCACTGCGGGTGTCGGCATCACCCCTGCGCTGAGCATGTTGGAAGCGGCGCGCGACACGTGCCGCG
>DASRUM010000313.1:0-20553 GCA_035655415.1 Pseudomonas sp. | reverse complement strand
GGCGTACTCGGCGAGGATCGAGCGCGGCACCCCTTGCAGGGTGATATGCACGCCATGCTCGAAGTCTTTGAAGCGCTCCGTCAGGTAGGTCAGGCCCGAGCTGGGCGCCGACAGGTAAGGCGTATCGATCTGCGCCAGGTTACCCAGGCACACCACTTTGGAACCGCTGCCTGCACGGGTGATGATGGTTTTCATCTGGTGCGGGGTGAGGTTCTGGCATTCGTCGATCAGGATCAGACTCTGTTGGAAGCTACGGCCACGGATGTAGTTGAGGGATTTGAACTGCAGCGGGACCTTTTGCAGGATGTAGTCGACGCTGCCGTGGGTGTTCTCGTCGTCCATATGCAGGGCTTCGAGGTTGTCGGTGATGGCGCCGAGCCAGGGCTCCATCTTCTCCGCCTCGGTGCCAGGCAGAAAGCCAATCTCCTGATCCAGCCCCTGCACGCTGCGTGTGGCGATGATGCGCCGATAGCGCTTGCTGACCATGGTCTGTTCGATAGCCGCCGCCAGGGCCAGGATGGTTTTACCGGAACCGGCCGCGCCGGACAGGTTGACCAGGTGAATATCCGGATCAAGTAAGGCAAACAACGCCAGTGACTGGTAGATATCCCGTGGCCGCAGACCCCAGGCTTCCTGATGCATCAAGGGTTCCTGGTGCATGTCGAGAATCAGCAGTTCGCCGTGCTTGATGCCCTTGATCCAGCCGACAAAACCCTGCTCGTCGATGATGAACTCGTTGACGTGCACCGCCGGCAGGTTGTCGGTGAGTTGCACGCGGTGCCAGGTACGGCCGTGATCCTGGCGGGTTTCCACCTTGTTCACACGGTCCCAGAAGGAGCCGTCCATGTTGTGGTAGCCCTGGGACAGCAGCGACACGTCGTCGACCAGTTGGTCGGTGTGGTAATCCTCCGAATCGATGCCACAGGCGCGCGCCTTCAGGAGCATGTTGATGTCTTTGGTCACCAGAACCACGTTGAGACCGGGGCGACGGGACTTCAGCTCGACCAGCTGATTGATGATCTTGTTGTCGTTGAGATCTTCCGGCAACCAGGTGACCGGGGTGGCGCTTTTGCTCATAAGAATTGAGAGAAAGCCGCACGGGCCGCTCTTGTCACGCTGGATGGCGACGCCGTGTTCCACTTCCTCCGGGTTGGCGCTGCCGAGAATCTTGTCGATAAGGCGGATGGCCTGGCGGCACTCGGCGGCCACGCCCTGCTTGCCGGTTTTAAGCTTGTCCAGTTCCTCCAGTACGGTCATGGGAATGGCAACGTGGTGCTCCTGAAAATTCAGCAGCGCGTTGGGGTCGTGGATCAGCACATTGGTATCGAGGGCGTACAGGGTTGGGGCGGTGGGCTTGGAGCGTCCGTGGTCATCCATACTCGGTCACCTTCTTGTAGTAGCCAAGCAACGCAGGGGCGAGTCTGCGCCGCGGAGGGGCCGTCGACTCCTCAGTGCCGGGGCTGAGAAGGCTGCAAAAAGGTGAGGGCCAATGGCCGCCACCTGTCTGCAGGGTTCGGCGGTCTTGCCTTTTAGATACTCCAAAAAAGATGACAGAAAAACGTATTTTTTGGGTTTTTCAGGTTTATTTGTCGGAGCGACAAATAGCGCTTGGCGCACCAGGCAAGCGCCGTTAAAGTCGGAAGTCCCACCGGCGTTCGAGCCGACATATTTTTACCTGTCAGCCCCGCTCCACCCCGTGCTTATCGGCACAGCGATTGACCTCCACGGTCACATGCACCAACTCCGCAATCCCCGCCAGCCGCGCCTTGTATCGATCCGCCGAACTATCGCCATGGGTGACCACGCTGACGATGCAGGCGAACTGCGCCCGACCCACGCGCCATAGGTGCAGGTCCGCCAGTTCGGTATCGGCCTCCTGGGCCAAGGCGCTGCGTACGCGCGCGACCACCGGGCTGTCCATCTCGCGATCGAGCAGTACCTTGCCGGTCTCGATCAACAGGCCCTTGGCCCATATCGCGATAATTACCGCACCGATGACGCCCATCAGCGGATCGAGCCAATCCCAGCCCAGCAGCAGGCCGCCAAGCAAGGCGACGATAGCCGCCACCGAAGTCAGCGCATCGGCCAGCACGTGGATAAAGGCAGCATGGCGATTAAGGTCCTTACCCGCCGCTGGCGCTGGGTGATCGTGATCGTGATCGTGATCGTGATCGTGATCGTGATCGGCATGAGCATGAACACCGGCGTGGCTATGAGCATGTCCGTGATCATGGCTATCGCGCAGCAGCCAGGCGGAAGCCAGGTTGACCAGCAAGCCGATCACCGCCACCCACAGGGCCATCTCGAAGGCGATTACCTGAGGCTGCAACAAACGCCAGAAGGACTCGAACGCCAGCATCGCCACTACCACCAGCAACATCAGTGAACTGGCAAAACCCGCCAGCACCTCAACCTTCCAGGTGCCAAAGGCAAAACGTGGGTCGTGGGCGTAGCGCCGCGCCAACAGGTACGCCAGAGCCGTCAGGCCGATAGCGAGCATATGTGAGGCCATGTGCCAGCCATCGGCCAGCAAGGCCATGGAGTTGAACGCATAGCCGGCGACAATTTCCACCAGCATGGTCACCCCGGTCAGCGCGGCAACGCGCCAGGCCTGACGTTCGGCAGTAGTTTCCAGCGGGCGGTAATCGTGGGATGGCTCCCAGCGCGAATGGTTGCAAGCGGTCATGACAGCTCCTTGAGAGTTCGACCTGGGCAGACTAAAACCCCGTGGCGGCCCCTGGGTCAAGCATGTTACCCGGACGATCCGTAGGAGCGGCGGGGCGCCTAGCCCATGGCCGCGAAAGCGGCTGCCTGCAAACTGCATCGCGGGCATGGCCCGCTCCTACGCCCAGCAAGGGGCTCACCAACAGGCCACAAAATAATCCATCGGCATAATAGCTAGAGCCGCGACCACCGCTCGGCCTAAAATCGCCGCAGACTTTTAGGAGCACAGCTTATGTTGATGGTGATTTCCCCGGCCAAGACCCTCGATTACGAGACGCCACCTGCGACCCCGCGTTTTACCCAGCCCGAACACCTCGACCACGCCCAGGACCTGATCCAGCAGCTGCGCGACTTCACCCCGGCGCAGATCGCCGAGCTGATGCACCTCTCGGACAAACTCGCTGGCCTGAATGCCGCACGCTTCGGCAGCTGGGAGCGGCCGTTCAATCCGTCCAATGCCAAGCAGGCGCTGCTGGCGTTCAAGGGCGACGTGTACACCGGGCTAAACGCCGAGGATTTCAGCGAGGCCGACTTCGACTTCGCGCAAACCCACCTGCGCATGCTTTCCGGCCTGTACGGCGTGCTACGCCCGCTCGACCTGATGCAGCCCTATCGCCTGGAAATGGGTACCAAACTGGCCAACCCGCGCGGCAATAACCTTTATGACTTCTGGGGTGAGCGCATCAGCGGCTGGTTTAATGAGGCGCTGGCGGCCCAAGGCGATGAGGTGTTGCTCAATCTGGCGTCCAACGAATACTTCAGTGCGGTCAAACGCAAGGCGCTGAATGCGCGGATCATCGACACCGAATTCAAGGATCTGAAGAATGGCCAGTACAAGATCATCAGCTTCTACGCAAAAAAAGCCCGCGGCCTGATGGCACGCTACGTGATCAAGGAGCGCCTGAGCGATCCGACCGGCCTCAAGGATTTCACCTACGAAGGCTACCGCTACTCGGCCGAAAACTCGAAAACCGACACCCTGGTTTTCCTCCGCGACCATCCCCAGGACTAACCCCCTTCCTCCCCTGCGGGCCGCGCCAACGGCCCGTTCCTGGCTCTTCGCCGCACACTTCAATACCTATGCAAACAGTCAGCTTTATTAAGCCGACGCTTTCTTATTGAACTTTCCAGCACAATGACACACCGCGCAAGTTACTCAACTGCGCAATTGCAAAGTGCTATCAAAGTGCAACTACCAAACAGTTCTCATTTCATTTCAAAAGATGACGAACGGTAGGAACCATCAGAAAAACATCGGACTCATAGCGACATGATGATTTTTTCATGCAACTTCCGCATGAATATATCTGCCACTAGTCCCGGCCCCTTATCCGGCGCTGGCGCTCACTAAAGAAAGTTACTGGCAAATATAGGTGGAACTATCGACAGCTCAATGAATCACTTATAAGCCTCAAGCCAGAGCGCTCCCGCGCCACTGGCCAGAAAGCAGAACGGGCGTGCTACATATAAAGCCCGACTCCGGTTGCTACACGTTACCAACCAACTCTCTATGCCTAAATTAGTTCACGCACCTGTGCGTGCAGAACTAACGAATAACTGTGGCTAATTGCCACGAAATTAATAGTGCAACATATGGACGAGGTGAATGCGATGCGAATTAGCATCTTCGGTTTAGGTTATGTCGGGGCTGTTTGTGCTGGTTGTTTGTCGGCACGCGGTCATCAAGTGATCGGCGTGGATGTTTCCGCCAGCAAGATTGATCTGATTAACAATGGCAAATCGCCAATCGTCGAACCCGGCCTGGAAGAACTGCTGCAACAGGGGCTGGCTTCGGGAAATTTGCGCGGCACCACCGACGTGATCGATGCGGTGCTTAACAGCGACGTCTCGTTTATCTGCGTGGGTACACCGAGCAAGAAGAACGGCGATCTGGAGCTCAATTACATCGAGGGCGTGTGCCGCGAAATCGGCCTGGCCATGCGCGACAAAACCGAACGGCATACCGTGGTGGTACGCAGCACGGTACTGCCGGGCACGGCCAAAAACGTGGTGTTGCCGATCCTCGAAGACTGCTCGGGCAAACAGGCCGGCGTCGACTTCGGCCTGGCGGTAAACCCCGAGTTCCTGCGCGAGAGCACCGCGATCAAGGATTACGACTTCCCGCCCATGACGGTGATCGGTGAGCTGGATCAGGCCTCCGGTGATCTGCTGGAAAGCATCTACAGCGAACTGGATGCGCCGATCATCCGCAAGAGCATCGATGTCGCCGAGATGATCAAATACACCTGCAACGTCTGGCACGCCACCAAGGTCACCTTCGCCAACGAGATCGGCAATATCGCCAAGGCGGCCGGCGTCGACGGACGCGATGTGATGGAGGTGATCTGCCAGGATCACAAACTCAACCTCTCCAAGTACTACATGAAGCCCGGCTTCGCCTTTGGCGGTTCGTGCCTGCCCAAGGACGTACGCGCCCTGTCCTACCGCGCCGGCAGCATGGACGTCGACGCGCCGCTGATTGGCTCGCTGATGCGCAGCAACGCCATCCAGGTGCAGAACGCCTTCGACATCATCGCCAGCTACGACAAACGCAAGGTCGCCCTGCTCGGTTTGAGCTTCAAGGCCGGCACCGATGACCTGCGTGAAAGCCCGCTGGTGGAGCTGGCGGAAATGCTGATCGGCAAGGGTTACGACCTGAGCATCTTCGACCGCAACGTCGAGTACGCCCGCGTCTATGGGGCGAACAAGGACTACATCGAGTCGAAGATCCCCCACGTTTCCTCACTGCTCAGCAGTGACTTCGACTCCGTGGTGGATAACGCCGACATCATCGTGCTGGGCAACAGCGACATGCACTTTGCCCCACTGGCGCAGCAGGCCATGCACGGCAAACACGTGGTCGATCTGGTGGGCTTTATGCCGACCGCATCACGTGCAGGCAGCGAAGGCATCTGCTGGTAAACCCTGCAGCTCGTGAGCTGAAGCAAGCCCTGGGCGGCCAAGCGCCGACCCAGGGCTATCTGGCACAAACGATGGATATGTTTATGCAAACACACACGCTGAAAAGCGGCCTTAACCAGGCCGCTGGCTGGCTGTTCTACTTATCACTGCTGATGCTGCTTGCGCTGGCATTGCCCAGGAGCGTGTTCGACCCCGAGTCGCGCGACTACCTCCTGTTGATCGGCGCGGTAGGCATCTGGCGTTATTCCATGGGTGCCGTGCATTTCGTGCGCGGCATGCTGTTTCTCTATGTGGTGTTCCCTCACTACCGGCGCAAGGTGGCCAAGCTCGGCAACGCCACCGACCCGTCCCAGGTGTTTCTGCTGGTCACCAGTTTTCGCATCGATGCCCTAACCACGGCCCAGGTGTACCGCTCAGTGATTCGCGAAGCGATTGACTGCGGCTACCCGACAACGGTGGTCTGCTCCATCGTGGAACTCTCTGACGAGCTGCTGGTGAAGAGCCTCTGGGCGCAGATGCAGCCACCAGAACATGTCACGTTGGACTTCGTGCGCATTCCCGGCACGGGCAAACGGGATGGCCTGGCCTATGGCTTTCGCGCCATCTCTCGGCAAATGCCGGATACCGATGCGGTAGTGGCGGTGATCGACGGCGACACCGTACTCGGCGAGGGCGTGGTGCGCAAAACCGTGCCCTGGTTCAAGTTGTTCCCCAATGTCGGCGGCCTCACCACCAATGAGTTCTGCGAGGTACGCGGCAGTTATGTGATGAGCGAATGGCACAAGCTGCGCTTCGCCCAGCGCCACCTGAACATGTGTTCGATGGCCCTGAGCAAACGCGTGCTGACCATGACCGGGCGCATGTCGGTATTCCGCGCTGAAGTGGTGACTGATCCGGCGTTTATCGCCGATGTGGAAAGCGATCACCTTGATCACTGGCGCCTGGGGCGCTTCCAGTTCCTCACCGGTGATGACAAGTCCAGCTGGTACAGCCTGATGCGCCTGGGCTACGACACCTTCTACGTGCCGGATGCGGCGATCAACACAGTCGAGCACCCACCGGAAAAGAGCTTTATCAAGGCCAGCCGCAAACTGATGTTCCGCTGGTATGGCAACAACCTGCGGCAAAACGCCCGCGCCCTGCGCCTGGGTGTAAGCCGCCTGGGCGGGTTTACCAGCCTGGTGCTGTTCGACCAGCGCGTGTCGATGTGGACCAGCCTGCTCGGCCTGAGCGTGGCGATTATCGCCAGCCTCAAATACGGCTTGGGCTTCATCCTCGTTTACCTGCTGTGGATCGGCCTGACCCGGCTGATTCTGACCCTGCTGCTGAGCGTCACCGGGCACCACATCGGCCCGGCATATCCACTGATTCTCTATTACAACCAGATCGTCGGCGCGCTGGTGAAGATCTACGTGTTCTTCCGTCTCGACCAGCAGTCCTGGACCCGCCAAAACACCAAGCTCGATCGCGGCCTGGTGAGCTTTCAGCGCTGGTTCAACACCTGGTCCTCGCGGGCCATGACCTTCTCTGCCGCCAGCCTATTCGTCGCCACCCTGATGGTGCTGGTGTGACGACCGTGCCCCTTTTGAACAGGAATTTGCAAGCATGAATACAGCCGTCAACGTCAACGTGGTGCATGAGTCAGAAGCCCAGCGCCAGCATGCCCGGGTGAAGATCCCAGCCCAGGTGCACTACCTGAACAAGAGCCGCGAGCGTATCGAGTTACAGCTCTGCGATATCTCGGCAGGTGGTTTCGGAGTGATCGACAACCAGCAGGCGATGCAGATCGGTGACTTTCACAAAGGCCGTCTGCAATTCAAGCTCGACAGCTTCAACCTGGGTATCGACATCGAATTCCAGGTGCGCTCGGTGGATGTCGACAGCAAGCGCGTCGGCTGCCAGCTGCACAACCTCAAGCCGCGCGAGCAGGCCACCCTGCGCCACCTGATCAGCGCCTACCTGGGCGGTGAGCTGGTCAGCGCCGGCGACCTGCTAAGCACCTTGCAGCGCGACAACTTCACCAAAGCGCGCAAGCACGCCAACAGCGGTACCGCCATGAGCGTACTCGGCCGCCTCAAGGCCGTGACGTTCAGCCTGGCGATCTTCCTGGTGGGTCTGGCGGCCTTCGGTTTTATCTTCAAGTCGGTATACGGCCTGTACTTCGTCACGCATGCCCAGTCAGCCCTGGTCAACGTGCCAAGCCTGCAGGTCACCATGCCGCGCGAAGGCACGGTGCAGAGTTTGATCGGCACAGACGGCAGCGTGGCCAAAGGCGCGCCGATTGCTTCATTCTCCGCCAGCATGCTGGAGATGCTCAAAGGCCACCTGAACGACGAGCAGCTAAGCCCAGCGAACATCGAAACCCTGTTCGGCAAACAGATCAAAGGCACCCTGACCAGCCCCTGCGACTGCAAGGTGGCGCGTCAGCTGGTGGCCGACGGTCAGTTCGCCAGCAAGGGCGATGTGATCTTCGAGCTGGTGCCACAAAACACCCGCGCCACGGTGCTGGCGAGCTTCCCTTACCGCAACTTTGCCCAGGCCCGCATCGGCAGCCGCGCCAGCTTTGTGGTCGCCGGCGAAGAAACCCCGCGCTACGGCAAGATAGTCAGCAGCAGCCTGCATGAAGGCGGACTGGCCTCGGACATCCGCGTGGTCATCGAACCCGAGCAGACCCTGAGCAGCAACCTGGCCGGGCAACCCGTGGAAGTAGTGCTCGACCGTGGCCCGTCGCTCGACTGGATGATCGACAAAGCCCTGGCGGCTGGTTTCTGAGGAGCAGGCGCATGTCGAACCTCAACGCCCGTCCGCTGGCCACGCCCCTGCTCACGCTCACCCTGGCGTTGGGCCTGAGCGCCTGCGCCAACCTGCCTGACCAGCGCTTGGCCGTGGAAGCGCTGAAGCAGGGCGACCACGCCACCGCCGAGCAGCATTTCCGTCAGTTGGCCGAGCTGGGCTATGTCGACGCGCAAATCGGCCTGGCCGATCTGCAACTGGCCAGCGGCTCCGCAGAAGGTCTGGAGCAAGCCGAGCAGACCTACCGCAGCGCCCTCGATGGCTCGCCACGGGCGCAAGCGCGGCTGGGCAAATTGCTCGCCCGCAAACCCGCCGCCAGCCCTGCCGAACGCCGCGAAGCCGCGCAATTGCTGGAGCAGTCCTTCGCTGCGGGGGAACCCAGCAGCCTGCTGCCGCTGGTGATGCTGTACCTGCAATACCCACAGGATTATCCCGACATGAACGTACAACAACGCCTCACCACCTGGCGCCAACAAGGCCATACCCAGGCCGATCTGGCGCAGATCATGCTGTACCGCAGCCAAGGCAACTACGACCAGCACCTGGAAGAGATCGAACAGATCTGTCAGGGCCTGATCAGCCAGGCCGATGTCTGCTATGTCGAGCTGGCCACCGTGTACCAGAAACAAGGCAAAACCAAACAGCAGAAAGCCCTGGTCCAGCGCCTGATGGCCGGTTACCACAGCACGGCGATCCCCGCGCAACGGGTGGATGCCGTGGCCCAGGTACTGGCCGACGCCGAACTCGGCAAGCCTGATGAAAGCCAGGCGCAGGAGATGCTCGAAGCCATTGCGCCGGACTATCCCGCTGCCTGGGTGAGCCTGGCGCGCCTGCTTTACGACTACCCAGCACTGGGTGATATCGAGCAGATGCTCGCTTATCTCGAACAGGGCCGCGCCGCCGCCCTGCCCCGCGCCGAACTGCTGCTCGGGCGCCTGTACTACGAAGGCAAGCTGCTGCCGCAAGACCCGCAGAAAGCCGAAGAGCACCTGCGCAAGGCCGCCCCCAGCGAACCCAGCGCTAACTATTTTCTCGGCCAGATCTACCTGCGCGGTTACCTCGGCGACATCTACCCGCAACAGGCCCTCGATCACCTGCTCAGCGCCGCACGCAATGGTCAGATCAACGCCGACTTCGCCCTCGCGCAGATGTATTCGCAGGGCAAGGGCATCCAGCCAGACCCGGTCAACGCCTTTGTCTTCAGCCAGCTGGCCCTGCCAAAAAATACCCCGCAGGCCAACGAGCTGGCGCGCAGCAGCGAACAGCAACTGAGCCCCAGCGAGCGCGCCAAAGCGGAGCAATTACTCGCCGATGAACGCCAGCTACGCGGCACAGCCTTGCAAGCGCAAACCACTGCACAGGTGCTTAACCCATGACGCGCCGTGCATTGCTGCAACTCAACCCGATCAGCCTCGGCCTTGGTCTGACCATGCTCAGCGCCAGCCAGGCCGGGGCCGTGCAGATGGACGCCATGCATTTTGGCACCGACATCAAGATCACCGTGCAATCGGAAGAAGACCGCGACCTGGGCACCCGTGACGGCGGCGACGCCAACGGCATCGCCCTCGACCTGCGCCCCTGGGTGCGCGCCCAACGGGGTGACTGGAGTGCTTTCGCCATGGGCCAGGCGGTAATGGCCAGCGACATCATCCAGACCGACACCCTGGAGTCGTCCGCAGACGCAACGGAGTCCGACCAGACCGATGGCCGCACCCGCAAGAAGAACTACCTGGCACTGCGCGAATTCTGGGTCGACTACGCCGGCCTCACCGACTACCCCGGCGAACACCTGCGCCTGGGCCGACAACGTCTGCACAATGAAGACGGGCAATGGCGCGATACCAATATCGAAGCACTGAACTGGACCTTCGACACCACTCTGCTGCAGGCCAGCCTGGGCGCCGCCCAGCGCTTCAGTGAGTACCGCACCGACATCGACGAGCTGGCCCCCGAAGACGAGGATCGCCTGCACCTGTTTGCTGATCTTGCCGGTCAATGGCAGCCCGGGCACTGGCTCGGTGTGCGCGTGCACCACTCGCGCGACGATGGCGAACTGGCTGATCCCAATCAGCCCATCGACGCACTGGATAAACGCGCCAATGGCGACCTCACCTGGCTGGGCCTGCACGCGCACAGTGACGCGTACAACTTTCGCAACCAGAAGCGCCTGAACTACTGGGCCAGCCTTACCTCGCTGACGGGCGAGCGCAATAGCCTCAACAGCAGCCTGGATGACAGCATTGCCGGCGGCCAGAACAGCACCGACCTGAACGCCTGGGCCACCGACCTGGGGCTGCGTCTGCGCCTTGATCCCAACTGGCAGGTCGGCGCGGCCTACGCCCATGGCAGTGGTGGCGGCGATGACGACGGCAATGGCAACGACAACTACCGGCAGACTGGCCTGCAGAGCAACCGCTCCACCT
This sequence comes from Pseudomonas sp., assembly GCA_035655415.1. Lineage (GTDB taxonomy): Bacteria > Pseudomonadota > Gammaproteobacteria > Pseudomonadales > Pseudomonadaceae > Aquipseudomonas. The sequence goes on along the minus strand of DASRUM010000313.1, from coordinate 9,691 downwards.
TTACCGGCACCCGCAGCAGTGTGCAGCGCTTCGGCGAAGCCTTCCGGGGCGAGCTGAGCAACCTGCAGGCCGTCACCCTGTTCGGCTCCTGGCAGTTGGCCGACGACTACGACGCCAGCCTGGTCTACCACCATTTCTGGCGCGTCGATGAGCACCAGCAGATCGGCCGCAGCGGTATCAACGCGCGTTTCGATGACCCACTCGCCGACCTATCCCCCGCCCCGCAGGTGGCCCTGGTGGACGGTGAGAAAGAGCTCGGCCAGGAGCTTGATCTGGTCGTTACCAAGTACTTCAAGCAAGGCCTGCTGCCTGCGGCGATGAGCGAAGCCATCGACGAGCCGGCGGCCCTGGTGCGGTTCCGTGGTGGCGTATTCAAGCCTGGCGATGCCTACGGCAGCGACACCGACTCGCTTATGCATCGGGCCTTTATCGATGTTATCTGGAAATTCTAAGGACCCCGCGCCATGACGCCACGCCCTAGCAAACTCAAACGCGCCACCGGCATTGCCCTGCTGTGCAGCGGCCTGCTGCTCGGCGCGCTGCAGCCGGCCGCGCCCTGGATAGCCACGGCAGCAGCCGGCGAAGCGCAGCAACAAGTCAAACCAACGCAGAACTACACGGTAACCAGCGCGCCCATCGCCGAGCTGCACCTGGACCCACCGCAACTGCCCGACCTCAGCGGCTATACCACCGCAGCCGTCGAAGCCAAGATCAAGCGCACACCAGGCGGCAAAGTCGTGGTGCGGCGCATGCTGCAGCAGGATGCGCTGAAGGACTTTATCGGCGGCAATGAGCGCATACGCGAGTGGGTCAAGCGGCAGAACGGCATGCCCCATGCGATCTTTATCGAAGGCGGCTACGTGACGCCCAAGGATCTAGCACGCAGCCTGCCGGACAGTCAGTTCAGCGAAGTTGAGCCAGGCGTCTACCTGGCACGCCTACCCATCGTGGTGGCCCAGGGCGCAACCCTGCATATCGACAAAAGCACCAAAGAGCTGCGCCTGTCCCAGGAGCGCGGCAGCTTTATGGTCAACGACGGCCAGCTGTTTTTCACCGAAACCAAACTCACCGCCTGGCGTGAAGCGGACAACAGCCCAGCTACCTTCCGCAAAGCCGATGAGTTCCGCCCGTTTCTGGTGTCCTGGGGCGGCAGCGAGCTGTATATCGCCGCCAGCGTCTTCACCAGCCTGGGTTACAACACCAGCAAGTCCTACGGCGTCAGCATCACCCAGTACACCCCCGGCATGCAGGCCCGCCTGAAACGCCCGGAGCCGACCGGCTGGCTGATTGATTCGGAGTTCGTCGACCACTGGTACGGTTTCTACTGCTATGAAGCCGAAAACGTGGTGATCAAGGGCAATACCTACCGCGACAACATCGTCTACGGCATCGACCCGCACGACCGCTCGCACGGTTTGATCATCGCCGAGAACAGCGTGCACGGCACCCGCAAGAAGCACGGCATCATCATCTCCCGCGAGGTCGACGACAGCTGGATCATCAATAACAAGAGCTATGACAACAAGCTCTCCGGCATCGTTATCGACCGTAACAGCGTGAACAACCTGGTGGCCTACAACCAGGTGTACGGCAACCATGCGGACGGCATCACCCTCTATGAAAGCTCGGACAACCTGCTGTGGGGCAACCAGGTCCTGAACAATGCCCGCCACGGCATTCGCCTGCGCAACAGCCTGAATATCCGCCTGTACGAGAACGTCGCCGCCGCCAACGGCCTGAGCGGGGTGTACGGGCACATCAAGGATCTTTCCAACACCGACCGCAATATCCAGCTCGACCCCTTCGACACCGAGGTTTCGATGATCGTGGTCGGCGGCACCCTCGCGGGCAACGGTTCCGGCCCGCTGTCCATCGACTCGCCACTGTCGGTTGAGCTGTACCGCGTGGAAATGCTCGCACCGAGCAAAAGCACCGGCATCAGCTTCAGCGGCATCCTCGGTGACAAGCAGGAAGAAATCCTCGATCTGATGGTGCGCCGCCAGCTGGCCGTGCTGATCGACCCCGTGGAAAGCCAGGCAGAACTCCAGGATTGAGGAACGACAACGTGAACACACAGCCTTTCAAATTCCGCCAATTGGCCCTCGCCTGCACCCTGCTGGGTGTAGCCGCTGGCGCACAGGCCGAACCGCAGTATCAGGTACAGCGGGTCGGCCCGCTGTGCCCCGCCGCCCAGGACCCCAGCCAGTACAACACCAAGTACCTGAGTTTTTTCACCGCCCTGGTGCAGGGCGAAGGTGACTGGCTGTTTCGCAGCCGTTATGACCTGCGCACTGACTTTGGCACTACGCCCGCTGGCTACCGAGAGTTCAAGCGACTGCGCGATGCACTCAAGCGCAAAGGCGTGGAATTGCTGATCGTTTATCAACCGACGCGCGGCTTGGTAAACCGCGAAAAGCTCACCGCCGAGGAAAAAGCCAAGTTCAATTTCGAGCAGGCCAAGCAGAACTACCTCAAGGCCATCGAAGGCTTTCGCCAGGCAGGAATCTGGACCACCGACCTGTCCCCGCTGTTCGACGAACAGGGCGTAGACACCGACTACTACTTCAAGGCCGACCATCACTGGACACCCGCCGGAGCCGACCGTACCGCCAAGCTGGTGGCCGCAACGCTCAAGGAAATCCCGGGGTTCGAGGAGATTCCCCAGCAGCAATTCGAAAGCAACATCACCGGCCTGCTGCCCAAGGCCGGCACCCTGCACAAAACCGCCGCACATTTCTGCGGCACCACCTACGCCACCGAGTATGTGCCGCGTTTCGAGACCGCCATGCAGGGTGAGGCCGACAGCGACAGCCTGTTCGGCGACGAAGCCGACCCGCAGATTGCCCTGGTCGGTACCAGCAACAGCGGCCCGGCCTACAACTTCGCCGGATTCCTGCAGCAGCACAGCGGCGCCGAAGTGCTTAACCGCTCGGTCAGTGGCGGCGGCTTCGACAGCGCGCTGCTGCAGTACATGACCAGCCAGGAGTTTCACGACAACCCGCCACAGATTCTGATCTGGGAATTCGCCACCCATTACGACCTGGCGCAGCAAAGCTTCTACCGCCAGGCCGTGCCGCTGGTGGACAACGGCTGTGAAGGCCGCAAGGCGGTGATGAAGAACAAGGTCACCCTCAAACCCGGCGACAACCAGGTGCTGGTCAATGGCGAAAACAGCCAGGTGCAGAACCTGCGCGGCGGTGATTACCAGATCGACCTGACCTTCAGCGACCCCAGCGTGCATCAGGCCCAGGCCACTCTCTGGTATCTCACCGGGCGGCGCGAGAACTTCAAGCTCGAACAGAGCGACCGCGCCCCTACCGAAGGTCGTTATGTCTTCGAGTTGCGCAACGAGGCTGACTGGGCCGACCTCAACCTGCTCGCTCTGGATATCCACAGCCCGGAAAACATGCCGGCCAATCTCAGTGTCGAGGCCACGTTGTGCAAGCGCCCCAGCGCTGGCGACAACGACCTCACGGCGCATGCCCAGTGAAGACAATCATGAAAAGCCCAGGCTTAATGCCACGCCACAGTTGGATCCTCGCGCCCTGCCTACTCGGTGCGGCCCTGTGCAGCCAAACGCTGCTGGCCGCCAGCCTGGTGCCGCCGCCGGGCTATTACGCGCCCGTGGCGGTTACCGCGAAAAAGGCCAAAGCCTGCCCGGCAACGCCGCCGCCCTACACCGACAAGCTGGTGTTTCGCAGTAAATACGAAGGCTCCGGCAAGGCCCGCGCCACCCTCAATGTCGATTCGGAAAAGGCCTTTCGCAGCAAAACCGCCGCCATCACCGAGATGGAACGCGGGGTCAGCAAACAGGTCATGCAGTACCTGCGCGATGGTCAACCGACGCAGCTCGAATGCGCGCTGCAGTGGCTGAACGACTGGGCAGAAGCCGACGCCCTGCTCAGCGGCGAGTACAACCACACCGGCAAATCGGTACGCAAATGGGCACTGGGCAGTCTGGCCTCAGCCTATCTGCGCCTGAAGTTTTCGGAATCACAACCGCTGGCGGCCTATGCGCAGCAAACCCAGCGCATCGAAGCCTGGTTTATCACGATGGCCGAGCACACCGTGCAGGACTGGAGCGACCTGCCGCTGAAGAAAATCAACAACCACAGCTACTGGTCCGCCTGGTCGGTCATGGCCACGGCCATCGCCACCGATCGCCGCGACCTGTTCGACTGGGCCGTGGCGCAGTTTCGCGTCGGAGCCAACCAGGTCGACGCCGACGGCTACCTGCCCAACGAGCTGAAGCGCAGCCAGCGTGCCCTGGCCTACCACAACTACAGCCTGCCGCCGCTGGTGATGATCGCCGCCTTCGCCCAGGCCAACGGCGTCGATCTACGCGCAGAGAACCACGGCGCACTGCAACGCCTGGCCGAACGGGTACTGCGCGGCGTGGACGACCCAGAGGAATTCGCCAGCAAGACCGGCGAGAAACAAGACATGGACGACCTGAAAAAACCCAACAAGTACGCCTGGCTTGCGCCCTATTGCGTGCTCTACGCCTGCTCGGCCGACGCCCAGGCGCTGCAGCAGAAAATGGGGCCGTTCAAGACCTTCCGCCTCGGCGGCAACGTCAGCCAGGTATTCGAGCCCAAACACGCCAAGGGCAGTTGATTAGCCCAGGCGCTGATACGTCTGTAAACCCGTCCAGTGACGGGGTGAAACAAGTCTCCCGCTCGCGGGGGGAAAGGGGGGCTGTGAGCCCCGGAAGAGTTGCTACTCAACGGAGATCTACGGATGGTCTTTTCATCCAACGTATTCCTGTTCCTGTTTCTGCCGATCTTTCTCGGCCTGTATTACCTGAGCAGTAATCGCTATCGCAACCTGCTGATCCTGATCGGTAGCTACGCCTTCTACGCCTGGTGGCGGGTGGATTTCCTCCTGCTGTTTGTCGCCGTCACCCTATGGAATTACATCTTCGGCCTGCGCATTTATCAGGCGGGGGTCAGGTCCAAGGCGGCGCAGCGCTGGGTGCTCTGGGGCATCGTCGGCAACCTGGCGACCCTGGGCTACTTCAAGTACGCCAACTTCGGTGTGGCGAACATCAATAAGGTGATGGAAGCGGCCGGTCTGGAGCCGTTCCTGCTGACCCATGTGATCCTGCCGATCGGTATTTCCTTCTATATCTTCCAGTCGCTCAGCTACCTGATCGACGTGTACCGCGGCGACACCAAGCCCACAGAAAATCTGATCAACTTCGCCGCCTTTATTGCCCTGTTCCCGCAGCTGATTGCAGGCCCGGTGCTGCGCTACAAGGACCTGGCCGACCAGTTCACCGACCGCACCCACAGCCTCGACAAGTTCAGCGAAGGTGCCACGCGCTTTATGCAGGGCTTCGTCAAGAAGGTGTTTATCGCCGACAGCCTGGCGCCGTTGGTTGACCATATCTTCGCCCTGCAGAACCCCAGTACCGGCGATGCCTGGCTGGGCATGCTGGCCTACACCGCGCAGCTGTATTTCGACTTCTCCGGCTACAGCGACATGGCCATCGGCCTGGGCCTGATGATGGGTTTCCGCTTTATGGAAAACTTCAACCAGCCCTATATCAGCCAGTCGATCACCGAGTTCTGGCGACGCTGGCATATCAGCCTCTCCACCTGGCTGCGCGACTACCTCTACGTACCGCTGGGCGGCAACCGTGGCGGCACCTTCAACACCTACCGCAACCTGTTTCTGACCATGCTGCTGGGCGGCTTCTGGCACGGCGCCAACTGGACGTTCCTGATCTGGGGCGCGTGGCATGGCATGTGGCTGGCCATCGAACGCGCCCTGGGGGTGAACGCCGCACCCACGCTGATCAACCCGCTGAAGTGGGCCTTCACCTTCCTGCTGGTGATGCTCGGCTGGGTGATCTTCCGCGCCGAGAACCTGGACGTGGCCTGGCGCATGTACAGCGCCCTGTTCAGCCCAGCGATGTTCAGCAGCCAAGGCTGGGCGCTGAGTGAACTGAACCGCGCCAGCATCAGCGACCTGCAGATCGCCACCCTGCTGCTGGCCTACGCGGTAATGGCCTTCTGCGGCCTGCGCCAGTTTTACCGGCAGCGCGCGAAAAACGCGGGCAGCGGCCTGCTGCCCAGCGGCGGCGCGCTGCTGCTAACGCCTGCCGGCGCGAGCATCGCCCTGCCCCGTTACCTGATGCGCGGCGCCTTGCTGCTGCTGTTCTGCGCCTCGGTGCTCAAGCTCTCGGCGCAAAGCTATTCGCCGTTCCTGTACTTCCAGTTTTGAGGAGGCCGACCATGACGCGCCCGTTACGCACCCTCTATGTTGCGCTGTTTCTCGGCGTGCTGTGCCTGTTGTTTGCCTGGTCCATGCGCGGGGTGCTGAGCTATCAGCTACCCAAGCAGTTCAGCGTGGTTGACGGCGGCCTGGCGAAGACCTTCGAAAGCCATTACGACGAGCACTTCCCGGTCAAGACCCTCGGCACCAGCCTGTGGGCTGGCCTGGATTACCTGCTGTTCAACGAAGGCCGTCCAGGCGTGCAGATTGGCCAGCAGGGCTGGCTGTACTCGAGTGAAGAGTTCAAAGCGGAAGTCGACGGCGCGCAGCAGGTGCGCGAGAACCTGGCGCTGATCAAAGGCGTGCGCAATGAGCTGGCGCAACACGACGTGCAGCTGCTGCTGGCCATCGTGCCGAGCAAGTCGCGGCTGTACCCGGAGTTTGTCGGCGATCATCCGACCAGTGCCCTGCGCCAGGAGCTTTACCCGCGCTTCCTCAACGAAATGCGCGCCGCCGATATCGCCGCGCCGGATCTGCTCAGTGCCTTGCAGGCCGGTAAAGCCAACGGCGACATGTTCCTGCGCACCGACACCCACTGGACGCCAGAAGGCGCAGATCTGGTCGCCCAGCAACTGAGCAATGCGCTCAAAGGCAGTATTCGTCTGGCAGGCGAGCCGCAGCTGTTTGTCACCCAGGCCAGCCCAGCGACGCCCTACAGCGGCGACCTCACGCGTTTTCTGCCATTGGAGCCGCTGTTCGGCTACCTGCTACCGCCGCCCGATCAACTGCGCCGCAGCGAAACCCAGGCCGCCGAGCCAGCAGCAGGGGCCGACGCCCTGTTCAGCGACAGCGAGATGCCGGTGGCGCTGGTCGGCACCAGTTACAGCGCCAACCCCGCCTGGAATTTTGCCGGAGCGCTGCGCCAGCACCTGCAACGCGACCTCAGCAACCACGCCGAAGACGGCCAGGGCCCGCTGGTGCCGATGCTCAAGTACCTGCAAAGCGATGAGCTGAAGAACGCCCCGCCGCAGCTGGTGATCTGGGAGTTCCCCGAACGCTACCTGCCGATGGCCAACGACTTCAGCGCCTTTGATGCGCAGTGGCTAAGCACACTCAAACAACCCGTCGGCAACCGCCGCCTGGCCGCCAGCGACAGACGCTAAAGCCTGCCGCCGCAACCACGGTACTCGCTACCGTTTTGTTAACCCACAGGGAGTTCTACCCATGCACAGCACCACTTCAACCCGCCGGATGCTCTATGCCTGCATGCTCGCACTGGGCCTCAGCAGCCTCACTGCCACCGCTGACGAAGGCGGTCTGTATGCGCCAAACGCGCCCAAGGGCTCGGCCTTTATCCGCGGCTACAACGCCAGCAACAGCGAGCAGAACTTCAGCGTCGGCAACACCGAGCTCAGCGATATCGCGCCGCTGGCTTCCAGTGATTTCAGCTTCCTCCCGGCCGGCAGCTACAGCGCCCAGGTCGGCAGCAACAGCCTGCCGGTAAAACTCGAAGCTGAGCATTTCTACACCCTGGTCAGCCAGGTGGGCGAGCCACCCAAGCTGGTGGACGAAGCACCCTTCAACAACAAGCGCAAGGCGCTGCTGCGGGTACAGAACCTCTCGGACAGCACCCTCAGCCTGAAAACCGCCGACGGCAAACCCGTGGTCGACGGCGTAGCGCCAGACGCCAATGGCCAGCGCGAAGTGAACCCGGTCAAGGTCAACCTGGCGCTATTCGATGGCGAACGCAAAGTCAGCGACCTCAAGCCGGTCACCCTGGCCCGCGGCGAAGTGGTGTGCCTGTACATCACCGGCAGCGGCAACGCGCTCTCGCCGGTATGGGTCAAGCGCCCGGCAAGAACCGACTGAACATTCGGACAAGTACAAGTGCTGGCAATGACCAACACAGCAAAGCAGCGTCTTTCGCAGTAGACGTTTTGGAGTGCCCCCAGCGCTGCTTACCAGCCTGGGTAACCGGGCCAGTCCGGCCACAAGCCGGCAGCCCAACCAAACCAAAAGTGCTTTAGGAGTACATGCAATGATTCCAGTAATTCTCTCCGGCGGTAGCGGCTCGCGACTTTGGCCGCTCTCGCGCAAGCAGTATCCCAAGCAGTTTCTCGCCCTCACCGGCAGCGATACGCTGTTCCAGCAAACCATCAAACGCCTGCGCTTCACCGGCATGCAGGCTCCGGTGCTGGTGTGCAACCTGGAACACCGTTTTATCGTCCAGGAACAGCTCAACACCCAGCAGCTGGAAACCCAGACCATTCTGCTTGAACCCTTTGGCCGCAACACCGCGCCGGCCGTAGCCATCGCCGCCATGCAATTGCTCGCCGAAGGCCGTGACGAACTGTTGCTGGTCCTCCCCGCCGATCATGTGCTGGACGATCAGAGCGCTTTCCAGACGGCCTTGCAGCTGGCCAGCAGTGCGGCGGAGAAGGGTGAAATGGTGCTGTTCGGCATTCCCGCCACCCGCCCGGAAACCGGCTATGGCTATATCAAGTCAGAGGCAGACCCGGCTCTGCCAGAAGGTATTGTTCGCGTCTCCAAATTCGTTGAAAAACCTGATGAAACTCGGGCCCGTGAGTTTGTGGCAAGCGGCGACTACTACTGGAACAGCGGCATGTTCCTGTTCCGCGCCAGCCGTTACCTCGAAGAGCTGAAAAAGCACGACGCCGACATCTATGACACTTGCTTGCTGGCGCTGGAGCGCAGCCAGATCGACGGCTGCCAGGTGACCATTGATGCTGCCACCTTCGCCTGCTGCCCGGACAACTCCATCGACTACACGGTGATGGAAAAAACCCAGCGGGCCTGTGTGGTGCCGCTGAATGCCGGCTGGAACGATGTCGGCAGCTGGTCCTCGATCTGGGACGTACACCCCAAGGACCAACAGGGCAACGTGCTGTCCGGCGATGTGGTGATACACGACAGCCACAACTGCCTGGTACACGGCAACGGCAAACTGGTCTCGGTAATCGGCGTGCAGGACATCGTGGTGGTGGAAACCAAAGACGCCACCATGATCGTGCACAAAGACCGCGTACAGGACGTCAAGGCCATGGTCAACCAGCTTGACGCCGACGGCCGCAGCGAAACCCAAAACCACTGCCACGTCTATCGCCCATGGGGCTCTTATGATTCGGTGGACATGGGTGGGCGTTTCCAGGTCAAGCACATCACGGTCAACCCCGGCGCCACCCTCTCGCTGCAGATGCACCACCACCGCGCCGAACACTGGATCGTGGTGTCCGGCACTGCCGAGGTGACCTGCGATGACAAGGTGTTCCTGCTCACCGAAAACCAGTCGACCTACATCCCCATGACCTCGGTGCATCGCCTGAGCAACCCGGGCAAGATCCCCCTGGAAATCATCGAAGTGCAGTCGGGCAGCTACCTCGGCGAAGACGATATCCAGCGCCTGGATGATGTCTATGGCCGTAGCCAAACCGCCACCCTCAGCCTCGCCGCA
>DASRUM010000312.1:0-8656 GCA_035655415.1 Pseudomonas sp. | reverse complement strand
TTCTATATCCGCACATAGCGGTTGTGTTGAAAGGGTGGTGCAATGCACTTTGATCTGCAGAAGATGCACAGCAAAATGCACGTTGAACCATGCGCCGCATGCGCTAGGATGAACCAGGCCTTTTTCCAATTCTCAGGAGATCACCATGACCACTTCCAGCAAAGAAGGCGGCGATCAGCTCAAGAGCTACGACCCCCAAACCGCTGAGCAAGTCAAAGCGGACTTCGACGCCGGCAAGACGCTGCCCACTGCCAAAGACCATGACGTGAAGGTGATGACCAAGCGCTTCGAAGCGATGGGCCTGCCAAGTAGCACCTTCGAGAAGATTTGCAAGGACGCAGGCCTTTGAGTGAGTCCGAAGACTCACTCAAAGCCCGCTAGACCACGCGGTTGAACTTGGCGTTCGCCCACGCAACCCCCATACGCTGAAGTACATCACTCGGCGTGTTGCCGATGATCCTTTCTACGTTTCGTACAGAGACCCATTGGTTGCCACCGCCACCCCAGTGGAACTGCGTATGAAACCGGAGTCCCATGCTCTTCAGCGCAACCTCTTCTGAGACGATCACGGTCGTCTGATCGTTGACAAGGCCCTTGGTCGAGCCGAGCAACAAGTAGACACGATCGTCCTGTACTTCGATCACTATCGCTGGTCGCACTTTGGTCTGGCTACCGTAGTGCACGAATGCATAGACGACACAGCCAGGAACAAGCTTCTTCTGATTCATCGCGTCTCTCCTTCGGTTCCAAAAGGTTGGTAACAAATGGAGGAGAGCCTGGCTGGGCTTTCTCAAAACACGGGCCTTGAGAAAGCCCATCCATCACTGGATGGTCTTGAATTTCCGACCTCGCTTCATGTCTGCAGGGATGCAGTGAATGGCGTGCATCCACTGCAGATCGTCCACGGCTAAAGGAGCCCGGAGTTGGCAAACGAGAAGAACGCACTCCGGTTCACGATGACGTGGTCGATCACACGCACATCGACCAGCTGCAAAGCAGATTTCAGAGATTGCGTGAGTGCTTCGTCCGAACGGCTCGGTTGAAGTTCTCCAGATGGGTGTTAGGTTGCATTCGCGTGTGTCAACACGATTGGCTTTCTCAGGAGAGCTGCATAGACTGGCGCATGCCCGAGCAGCCCAAGCCTCTTTCAGAGGCGAGTAGCCCGGCGCGCCCCGCGTTTTGCGGCAACTCCATGGGGGTTCGCGGTGATGCTGGCTCGCAGATCGTTCAGTGCTCCAACGTTGGCACGGCTTCGCCAGATGCCAGCCAGCGATGCCTTGGCTTTGCTGGCTGATCACGTCAAGCTTGATCCAACCTACCTGCCCGTCAAGGACCGTCACAGCTGCCGTTGGCACGCGAGCACCGCGCTCGGCGATTTCGAGATACTGACCACGGGCGTCAAGTGGTACGACACGCGAGCTTGCGCTGGCGGAGGCGGCGCCATCGATCTGGCGATGCATGTGCTCGGTCTGTCGTTTGTCGATGCGGTCAAGCGGCTGACCGCAAGGTAGGTCGGCGTGGTCCAGGTCGTTCGCAAGTCGGCACTGCCGGATCCGTCCGAGGTGATCGATCGGTTGGCGCCGGCAGCGGCGCGAGCGCCTGCCGTTGCGCTGCGCGAACCAAGGCCGACGGGCTTCCCGCTCCTGTTCACGGCGCAGTGGCAGCTGATCGAGCCGGCGGTCGCTTTCCTGCACGAACACTTCGTGCAGCGCGCCCACACGATCGATACGCTCAGGACCTATGCCGAGGTGCTCTACGACTGGTTCGAGACCCTGGAGCAGAACGGTGTTCGGTGGGATGGCGCTGACGCCGTGGACCTGGTGGCCTATCGCAACCGGATGCTCACGCAGCCGAGCGCGCACACCGGCAGACCGTATCGCATCGCCACCATCAACCACCGTGTGCGCGGCGTGCTGCGGTTTTACGACTGGGCGGTGCGCACGCATTGGTTGGTGGCGTCCCCCTTGGCCGGCACGGAGCACAACTTCCGCGTAGCAAGGCAGCTGCGCCCCTGCAGCGCCGATGCGAGCCGGCCAACCGATCACAGTCTGTTCGTGCTGCGCCAGTTCGAGCCGTTGCCGCGTCCGCTCGTGTCGGAGCAGGCGCGGGAACTACTGGCCACGTTGCCACCGCCGTACGACCTGATGGCGCGCTGGCAGCTCTATACGGGGCTGCGCGTGAGCGAATTGCTGCGCCTGTGCGTCCAGGACGTCAGCAAGCCTTCAGTACGGACGGTGTCGCATCACACCATCGAAGTGATCCGCAAGGGCCGCAAGCCCGGCTACGTGGTCGCCCCGGCGAGCCTGCTCGACGAGACGGCAGCGTATCGCTCCGGGCACCGGCGGGCCTGGTTGCAGCGTGCCGCCCACCGCCGAGGACGCGCTGCCGATCCCGCCGCCTTGTTCGTCAACGCGCGCGGTGCGCACGTTGGCAAGAACGCCTATCAGCGCGTCATCAGCCGAACCGGCCAGGCCTGCGGATTCAAGGCGACCACGCACCTGCTGCGGGCGACCTTCGCGTGCATGCTGCTGGCTCGCCTGGAGCAGCTCGCCAGCGCGGGCGCCGCGATCAACCCGCTGATGGTCGTCAAGGTGCTCATGGGACACGAGCGCATCGAGACCACCGATCGCTACCTGCGCGCCATTGCCGTGGAGGCCGGCACGCTCAGAGAAGTGCTGGACACGCTGTTGTCGGAGGTGCCGTGACCGTGGGCACTCGCCGCCGCCCAATGCCTCGCGGGTTCACGCACAGCGCCGATCTCGTTGAGGGCGGCGCAGCGCCCGCTCGGTTCGAGGCGCCTCGCCAGGTGCGACGCACCGTCATCGACTTCGGCTCGCTCGGCCTGCCCGCGGACGTGCAGGGTGCTCTGGCCGAGGCCTTCTGGTGCCACTTTGGCGCGATGGCCGAGCGCTGTATCCCCGTGCGCTGGTTCCACATCCTGGTCTTCGAGCGCTTCGTTCGCGAATCCGGCGCCATCAGGTGCCTGGCCGACGTTCATGGTGGCACGCTCCTGCGCTACGTCGAGTGGTTGAACACCCAGTGCCGGCGAGATGGCCAGCCGTGGACCAAGTCGAGTCGGGCGAGCGCGTTCACGACCCTGCGCAAACTGCTGCAGTGGATCGAGCGTTGCCGCCCCGGGCGTGTTGCGAGCATCGAGTACCCATTCAACCCGTTCCCCTGGCGCAACCGCGATGCCCGACCCCACGACAAGATGCCTGCGGGCGAACTGCGGGCGTTGCTGAAGGCCTGCGAAGCAGACATTGTTCGCATCCGTGCTGGCCGTGAGGCCGCTGCGGCGCAACGCATCGCCGACGCCGGCCAGCCGGGAACCCTCGGCTGGCTGCTCGAACACATCGATCGGCAATGCGATGGCATCGTGCCCAGCGCGCGCGACCTGTCGCGACCCGGGCAGTGCACCGTGCGGACGACCCTCCAGCGCTTCGGTGGCGTGAGGCAGGTCGAACCGTGCCTCTATCCGCGCGCCGAACTGCTGTTACCGTACTACCTGGCCATCATGGCTCACGCAGCGGGCAACCCCGAACCGATCGCCGAACTCGGTCGCGACTGCCTGCAGTCCCTGCCACTGCTCGATGACCGCCAGGCGCTCGTGTGGTTCAAGGCCCGCTCCCACCGCATCCAGCGGCGCACGTTCAGCAGCGCCGACTGCTTCGAACCGCCAGCGCTCATTGAGGAACTGCTCGCGTGGAACGAACGGCTGCGACCCCTGGCGCGCGTGACCGAGCGTGATCGCCTGTTCCTCTACAAAGCCCTGCGCGGCGTGACGGCACTCACTTGTGGCGCAGCCAAACACCTGGTCAAGGCATTTTGCGAGCGGCACGGCCTGCCGCGGTTCTCTCTCGTGTCGATCCGTCCCGGGGTGCTCGCGAGCTTCTACCGCGCCTCGGGCGACCTGCGCCGCGTCAAGGCGATCGCCAACCATGCGCACTTGTCCACCACCGTGCGCTACGTCCAGACGCCCGAGGTCCAGGCGCAGCACCGCTCTCGCATGGCCGCCCTCCAACAGGCCTTCATCGGGCACATCGAGCGCGCCGCAGCCAGCGCATCCCAGCGTCGCCCCATCAATCCCAGGGGCTACCGCTCACCGGTGCCCGGTGGCGAAGTCGTGTCGATGTTCGGCTTCGGCTGCAAGGACCCCTTCGCCGGTGCGGCGGCGGGGACGCACCCCGGTGAACTGTGCACGAATTTCATGGGCTGCTTCACCTGTCCAAACGCCATCATCACGCCGGATCCGCCGACGCTGGCTCGGCTGCTCCAGGCGCGTGACCACATGAGGGCTGCCGCCGCCTTGCTGCATCCAGCGCGCTGGCAGGCCTTCTACGCGCCGCAGTTGCGCATCCTGGAAGAAGACATCCTTCCTCGCTTTGCCAGCCGCGAACTCGCGGCCGCCCTGCCCTTGGTGGCACAGCTGCCACCGCTGCCCGATCTTCGATGAGCTGGCCCCATGCGCGCAGCGGCAAACCTTCTTCTCGGCAGTCCGACCCCAAGGAGCCGAACCCGCGCACAGGCGCCCGAAGCGCGTGCGTGGTTCCTCGACGCCGATTGGGACGACCCGGTCTGGGTTTTCAAACCGACGAACGCGCTCGAAGAGGCCAAGCCGGTGCGCGTTGACTGGCGCTTCAAGCTCCCGGGCGGGCAAGTTTTCGTGGGACATCGGTATGCAGCGCTGCTGCACAGCAGCAAGCAGCTCATCGCGCTCATCCGCAGTCGCTCGCTGGGCACCGGCCTGCCGCAGCGTGCGAGCACGGCTGCAGGCTACTTCAACTACCTGCGCGAACTCGTGCGCTGGATGGATCAGGCCGGCTTCTCTCGCTTCACCGATCTCGACGCGACAGCACTGCTGCAATTCCAGCGCGCGCTTGCCCTGAGACCGGGAACTCGGCGCCCCACGCTCGCCCCCACGACGGTGCAGAAGTACCTCTACCTGCTCACGTATCTGTATCGCTTTCGCGATGAACTCGACGACGGGTTGCGCATCGACCCTTTTCCGGGGCGCAGCCAAGGCGATGTCGCTGGCGTGCACGACGCCGATGTCCGTCGCTGGCCGTACACCCCGCAGGCCGTTGCGGTGGCGCTGGTCCAGGGCGCCATCGATCTGGTCAACCGTGGTGCAACGCCGATCCTGCAGGCCAGGGATGTCTATGCCGAGGCCGTAGGAGCCGCCAAACAGCAGGGTTACCTCACCGACGCCTGCACCAATGCGGCAACGCGCGCTTTACGTCACGCACGTGTCCGGGTGCCTGGCCAGCCGCAGCCGATCCTGACGGTCGGTGCGCTCACGCAGGCGATCGACATGCTCTACGCGGCATGCTTCGTCGTCATCTCGTACCTCGTCGGACCGCGGGCCAGTGAGATCCTGCACCTCCAGGCGGGCTGCGTGCAGCGCCGTGGCGGCGCCGCCGCCGAAGAGATCACCGTGATCGTCGGTGCGATTTTCAAGCGCCAACCGGAGTACGCCGGGCGGCCACACGAATGGGTTGCACCGCCGGTGGCCGCGACCGCCATCGCCGTCCTCGAAGCCTTGTCGGCCGGGCATCGCGCTCAGTCTGGGCGGCCCCATTTGTGGCTGCGCCGTGGCCAGACCCCAGGTGCCACGGAGTGGCAGCGCCCATGCCCCGGCACGCTGGGTATCGTGTCGACCAGGCGCATGCGACTGCTGCTCAAGCGCTTTGCGGTGTGGCTCGGGCTGCCGCAGCATGAGGGCAGAACCTGGCAACTTTCCACGCACCAGGGGCGCAAGACCTTCGCACGGTTCGCGGCATTGCGCGACGGATCGGCGTTGTTCGCTCTCGCGCAGCACCTGGGCCATCGCGAGCGCGCCGTCACCGACTGTGGCTACGCCGGCTCCGACTACCGGCTCAACCAGGAGATCGAGACCGAGATCCTCGAACAATCGACTGCGGCCTGGGAGCACATGCTCGCCGCACCCGGCCTGGGCGGGCGCGCCGGCGCCGAGATCGTGGCCAAACGCCCGCACTTTCGGGGGGCCCGGCTCAAACAGGACCTCAAGAGCTACGCCCGGCTGCTGGTGGACGCCGGCCTCGTGCTCGGCGTGTGCGACTGGGGATTTTGTGTCTACCGCGAGGAACACAGCGCCTGCCTGGGCAACGCCGCCGGACCGAATCCGGCGCGCCGTGAGCCCTCCACCTGCGGGCGTTGCAAGAACTTCGTGGTGTCGCAACAGCATCGCGCCTACTGGGTCGAGCAGGTCCGTCGGCACGAAGCGCTGCTCGACGAGCCTGCGCTGCCGTTGCAGACGCTGCGCATCGTGCGCGAGCGGCTCAACGAGGCCCGTGCCTTGATCCACTCGATCGACGCGGACAACCCGGGAACCGGTCATGGCCCACACACCGCCCCATGATCCGACCGAGGTCGCACCGGCGCAGCGGCTTCGCGATGCCCTCGCGCAGTTGACGGCGGCGGATGGGGGTGCCGCGCCGACGGCCAAGGCGCTGTGCGAACTCGCTGGCGTCTCGCGCAACGCGCTGTACCGCTACCACCCCGACATCCTGATCGAGCTTCACCGACTGCAACATCGTCGACGGCGAACATCGGGCCCCTCCGCACTGGCGTTGGAGCAACTGCGCGCCGACAACCGGAGCCTGCACCACCAAGTGGCCATGATCGCCGCCTTGGTCGATCACTATTTCTGTGCCTGGCAAGAGAGCCAAACCTTGCTGGAACGTCGCGAGCGCGAGCTCGCTGAGCTGCGCCGCCACGTCAAACCCAAGCTGGTTTCGATCCAGCACAAGTGAGCCCGGCAGCGCAGGCCATGAGCGCTGACGCGGGCGCGCAGCCGTGCATGCGAACGATCAACCGCAGCACTTCACTTGCTGCTGCACCGGCGGGCATGGCACCGAGCCGTACGAGCAGTACACGCAGCAGTCGCCCGGTTTCGGCCGAAGCAGCTCGTGGCAGCGCTCGCATTCGTAGAAGAACTGGCACGCGTCGGTTGGCATGGTCTCGGCCTTCGAGTGCCCGCACGACGGACAGGTCAGCGTGGACTGCGGCACAACGGCGCTCACCGTGCCGCCTCCTTGATCGTCGACGGGTAGCCCGCGTCGGTCGTCGCGCCAGTGAGCTGCCCGACAGCGGCCTGGCTGTCGTCGAACGTGACCACCGCTTCGCGCCTGTCCAGGCTCACGTCGACCTTGGCCACGCCTGCGACCCTGGTGAGGGCTTTCTTCACCGTGATCGGGCAGGCTGCGCAGTTCATGCCCGGCACCGACAGTGTCACGGTTTTCGTCGCAGACCACGCCGGCGCGACGAGCACGGCAAGGAGGATGGCGATGTGGCGAGGTTTCATGGACAAGCCCTTTCAGTAGAACAACGGCGCCGCGTACGGGAAGCCCAGCGCAATCGCCACCAGCACGACGACCACCCAGAACACGATGCGGTACCCGCGGCGCACGGCCGGCACCGCGCACACCTCGCCAGGCCGGCACTGTTCGACTGGCCGATATACGCGCCGATAGGCCAGCACCAGTGCCCCCAATGCGACGGTGATGAACACGGGTCGGTACGGCTCCAGCGCGGTGAGGTTGGCGATCCACGCACCGCCCAGGCCCACGCTGACCAGCACCAGCGGCCCGAGGCAACAGGCCGATGCGAGTACGGCGGCCAACCCACCGCTGACCAAGGCCCATCGGCCGGATCCATGGCTGGACATGCGACTTCCTTCTGTTCGTGTGCGAAGCTCCATGGCTGGAATAATATTTCCGTACCTGAGTACGGAGTCAACCATGTCGAACGAAGTTGCATTGACGATCGGCCAGCTCGCCCGCGCGGCGGGGGTCAACGTCGAAACGGTGCGTTTCTACCAGCGCCGCGCTCTGCTGTCAGAGCCCGATCGCCCCACCGGTAGCATCCGGCGCTACTCGGATGCAGACACCGAGCGCATCCGTTTCATCAAGGCTGCGCAGCGGCTGGGCTTCAGTCTCGATGACGTGCAGGAACTGCTGCGGCTGGAGGACGGAACCCATTGCAGCCAGGCGCGTCAGCTCGCCGAGCGCAAGCTCGGTGAGATTCGAAGCAAGATCGGCGACCTGCAACGCATCGAGGCGGTGCTCGACGAGATGGTCGGACGCTGCCGCGCCGTTCGGGGCAAGGTGAGCTGTCCATTGATCGCCTCGGTTCATCTCGCTGGCGCGGCGCCATTGACGTGATTCCGCGCGGCGCAGTGGAGCGAAGCTGTGTTCCCCATCCATCTCTGGCGCGTTGACACGCTTCCTCGGTGAACACCTTGAAATCAACATAAGGGGTGGTTGTGCACCAGGACCAGGGCGCAGCTGTTTCGAAGCAGCGCATCGCGCACCACCTCCCGCGGGTACACCGATGTCTGGCTCACCGAGCCCCGGAACATCTCGACGTAGTCCACCACGCGGTTCTGCGCATCGAGATGCACCACCGCAAACACCTCATGAGGGAGATTGCCCAGCCGGGCACGCAGAAAGTCCTTCACCACAGCGGGAGAGTCCATCAAGTCGCTGCCGCGCACCTGGGCGGCCAGCAACTGCTGCGCCGCCAGCAGCACCTCGTCGACCTCGGCCGGACGGTACTGGCCCGCGACATCGCGCACCAGCAAGGCGGAAGCGGCAACCGAGAGTGCCTGGAAGGAATCAAGGGAAGAAAACAGATC
>DASRUM010000311.1:0-7826 GCA_035655415.1 Pseudomonas sp. | reverse complement strand
TGATCAGTTCCGCGGGCGGCACCCTGGATGGCTTGCGCAAGGCTTTTGGGCTGGCCAATCTGGGGGATATGCCGGATGATATCGCCTTGCTGGTGTTAAGCAGGAACCTTGCATGAACCCTGGGATAAGCCCCGGTAGAATTCAGTTTGCCGAGCAAGATGGCACCTTCATCTTGAAGTTTGTCGGTGAAGTGCGCCTGACGCTGTGTTCGGCCCTGGATTCGACCATCGAGAAAATCTTCACCGCGCTGAATTTCTCAGCCATCGTGATTGATCTCACCGAAACCCGCAGTATCGACAGCACGACCCTTGGGCTGCTGGCCAAGCTGTCGATTCTCTCGCGGCAGAAGATCGGTCTGTTGCCGACGGTGGTGACCACCCACGCCGATATCACGCGACTGTTGCAGTCGATGGGGTTCGATCAGGTCTTCAATATCGTCGACACACCCGTTCCGTGCCCGAGTTGTCTGGATGACCTGCCGTCGCAGGATCAATCAGAAGAGCTGGTGCGCGCCAAGGTGCTGGAAGCGCATCGCATTCTGATGGGGTTGAACGACTCCAATCGCGAAGCCTTCCACGATCTGGTCAATGCCCTCGAACATCACTGAGTCGAGTGGCTAAACAAGCGGGGCGCTAATTGAGCGCCCCGCTTGCATTCAGGCCATTCAGGCCATTCAGGCCTGGGCAGTTAGCAGCTTTTCCAGCTTTTCCTGATCGCGGGCAAACAGTCGAATGCCTTCGGCGAGCTTTTCGGTGCCCATGGCATCTTCATTCATGGCCCAGCGGAACTGGCTTTCGCTCAGGCTCTGCTTGGCTTCGGCAGCCTTGCCAGGGCTGAGCAGGCGCGCCAGTGGCTGCTGATCATAGGCCAGTTGCTGCAGCAGCTCGGGGCTGATGGTCAGGCGGTCGCAGCCGGCCAGTTGTTCGATCTGGCCAATATTGCGGAAACTCGCACCCATCACCACCGTCTGGTAGGCATTGGCCTTGTAGTAGTTGTAGATGCGCGTAACCGACTGCACGCCGGGGTCTTCTGCACCGACAAAATCACGGCTCTCGGCTTTCTTGTACCAGTCGTAGATGCGCCCGACGAAGGGCGAAATCAGAAATACGCCGGCATCGGCACAGGCCTGGGCCTGAGCGAAGGTGAACAGCAGGGTCAGGTTGCACTGCACGCCAGCCTTTTCCAGCTGCTCGGCGGCGCGAATACCTTCCCAGGTCGAGGCGATCTTGATCAGCACGCGCTCGCGACCAATACCGGCCTCTTCATACAGGCCAATCAGGCGCTCGGCGCGGCGCAGAGTGGCCTGGGTGTCGAAAGACAGGCGCGCATCCACCTCGGTGGAAATCCGTCCGGGGATGATCTTGAGGATCTCACCACCCACCGCGACGCCAAAGTGGTCGCAGGCCAGGCCTAGGTCGCCGTTGCTGGCAGCCACTGCGCTTTTCAGCAGTTGACTGTAACCAGGCATGGCAGCGGCTTTGAGCAGCAGGGACGGGTTGGTGGTGGCATCGACCGGCTTCAGGCGGGCGATGGCGTCGAGGTCGCCGGTATCGGCGACCACAGTGGTGAACTGCTTGAGTTGATCCAGCTTTGAGGTCATGACACAGCCTTGTCGTTGCAGATGTCCTGACCTTACCCGAGTCAGCGCCCTTGCAGCAATTGCGCCGCTTGATCGAATAGCGCCAGGGGCTCGCTAGTCTTGTGAATGTCTACCGAGAGCAGTTGGCGAAAGCGTCGCGCGCCATTGAAGCCCTGGGCCAGGCCGAGCGTATGGCGGGTAATATGGTGCATGCTGCCGCCTTCGGCGAGGTGCGCGGCAATATAGCCGCGGATGCTCTGCATGGCCTCAAAGCGGCTCATCACTGCGCGAGTGGAGCCGAACAGCAGTTGGTCCACTTGGGCCAACAGATAAGGGTTGTGGTACGCCTCGCGACCCAGCATCACGCCGTCGAAAGTCTGCAGATGCTGCTGGCAGTCTTCCAGGGTCTTGATGCCGCCATTGAGGATGATTTCCAGCTCCGGGAAGTCTTGTTTGAGTTGCGTTGCCACCTCATAGCGCAGCGGCGGTACCTCGCGGTTTTCCTTGGGTGAGAGCCCTTCAAGAATCGCGATGCGCGCATGCACGGTAAAGCTGCGGCAGCCGGCATCGCGCACGGTGCCGACGAAATCGCACAGCTCGGCATAGCTGTCGCGGCCGTTGATGCCAATGCGGTGCTTTACTGTTACTGGGATATCCACCGCATCCTGCATGGCTTTCACGCAATCGGCGACCAGCTGCGGATGCCCCATCAGGCAGGCGCCGATCATGTTGTTCTGCACCCGGTCGCTGGGGCAGCCAACGTTGAGGTTGACCTCGTTATAGCCCGACTCTTGCGCCAGCTTGGCACAGGCCGCCAGATCCGCCGGAACGCTGCCACCCAGCTGCAGGGCCAGCGGATATTCCGCCACGCTGTGGCGCAGAAAACGGGCCGCATCGCCATGCAGGATGGCCCCGGTGGTGACCATCTCGGTGTAGAGCAGGGCGTGCTGCGACAGCTGGCGCAGGAAGAAGCGGCAGTGACGGTCAGTCCAATCCATCATCGGCGCAACAGAGAAGCGGCGAGACACCTTAGCAGGCGTGGTTGCTGGGGTTTGGGCATGCAGCATGGGGGCTCCGGTGTGCGCGTTTCTGGCGTGTTTCCGGGGCTGTACGGGTGTTTCAAAAGCCGGGTGGTACGCTGTACCACTCAGCCGCTCGCATGTACCGCCGGCCAACAGGATGTACCACCAGGCAACAATCAGACCGCAAAAGAGGCTGACGGCATGATCAGTTACACCGCCCAGATTCGAATCAAAAAGATGGGTGGCGAGTTTACATGGAGAGGCGGCTATTCGTCCGCAAGAAGGTTCCGAGGGGCATGGTCTTATTCCACGCGCTGTTCACCGGTATAACTCAATGTCACCTTGCAACGCCGGCAGTAGTAGCGCCGGCCTTTGCTGACCAGGGTATGGCGCTGGGCAGAGAAGGGGAACTCACCCTGTGGGCAGCTGCAACGGTAGATATAGCGGCTGACCGTACGCCGCTGCACGGCATAGCTGTGGCAGCGATTGGGCGGTAGCTCATATACGCCGCGCATGATCAGCTGCCATTCCTCGCCATGGGGTTGGATTTTCAGGCCGAACAGCTGATGGGCGATCAGGTGGGCAACCTCGTGGGGTACCGTTTGTTTGAGGAAGTCTTCGCGGTTTTCTCGGTACAGCTGTGGGTTGAAGCGCAGCTTGTTTTCCGTCAGGTGCGCCACGCCAGCCTTTTGTCCACGCAGCTTGAAGCTCACCTCGGCGCGGGCAAAGGGGCGCTTAAAGAAAACTTCGGCCTGTTGATAACAATCCTCGACACGGGCGTAGAGTTGTTCGGGCATGGTTAGAGGTGCTGACAATCGCGGGGGTGGCGATTATGCCGCAAGCGTGGCCCCTGTGCAGTCGTCACTCGCGGCTAGGTTCAAGCGCACGTTCCTCTCGAGGGCTGTAACCTTGGTCTTGCTGCACGCTGCGCTCGTAAGAGGGCTCGAGTGTGTAGGTCCAGAACAGGATCATGCTGACCATGATGGTGACCACTACGAGCAAAGCAATTGCCCAGGTCGAGGCTGCGTAGAGAAAGCCCTGGTAGTGGCTGATGCGCATAAAGCGCGGCAGGCCGATGTACAGCAGGTAACTGGCGAGTGCACCGGCAATCAGCAGGACCGTGATGGCCAACCAGCGGCTTGGATAGAGCGCCCCTAGACCAGCAAGGAAGAAGGGCGTGCAGGTGTAGGCCATAAAACCGATGCACTGGTTGAGCGTCGGCCTGGCGTCGAAGGTGCGTGACATCCAACGCAGGAAAAAGCCCATGATGGCGGTGCCGATGATGATTGTCAGATAAAGCAGCACGCTTAGCTGTAAGGCACTGGGCAGGTCCAAGCGCACACGTTCCTGGTCCACCAAGCTCCATCCGACCCAGTAGGTACCGATAAACATGCATACCGCAGGCAGTAGGCTGAACAGCAGCAGATAGGGGAGGTAACTTTTACTGTTGTGTTCTTCATCTTGGCGAATGGCCGCCCAGGCTTGGTCAGGGCGTGTGATCAGGGCGTAGAAATTCGCAAACATGGGGACCACCATCTGTTGTCGCCGGCGCGGCCTTTCCGCTGCCTCACAGAATTTTTGAACCAGCATCTCCCCAGGGGTTCAACCCAAATACCAGCTGGAGTTGGCGCCATTGAAAAGGCCGCCCGGAGGCGGCCTGATAGCCATAGCTAAGCACTCAACTGGTGTAGACAGGGCCGACCCCAAAGCCCCACAGAATCACCGAGGCGGCGATCATCGCCACCAGTACCACTAGACCTACGGCGAGCACCGAGCTGGAGAACATAAAGCCTTCATCCTCGGGTATGCCCATAAAGGTCGGTATACCGACGTAGAGTAGATAAACCGTGTAACAGATGGCCGCCGTGCCCACCACCATGGCCAGCCAGAGATGTGGATAGAGCGCCGCCAGCCCGCCGATAAACAACGGTGTAGCGGTATAGGCCGCAAATACCACGCATTGCGTAAGGTTTGGGCTGGCATCGTAGGTGCGTGCCATCCAGTGGATAAACGCGCCCATCACTGCGATCCCGGCGAGCATCGCCAGGTAGGTCATGACGGTCATTTGCAACGCACTGGCCTCGGTCAGCATCACCGGCGCTCGATTGCCGACTGCCCAGCCAACCTGGGTGGTGCCGATATAGGCCGAGACAGCGGGAATTGCCGCGAGAATCAGTACGTGGGTGAGATACATGTGGCTGATGGTTTCTTCTTCGCCACGGATTTCCTGCCATTCTTGGTCAGGATGGGTGAATAGCCCCCAAACGTGATGGATCATGCCAGACCTCCTATTGTTATAGCGGTCGCCCCCCAGCGCAGCGCCTGATTCGCGTGTGCAGCGTTATCAGGTACAAGGCCGAACCTATGCGACCGTATGTCGCAGTATAGGCAGCCATTAATAAGGGCAAAGGCGCGGCGTTAGAGCAAATCGGACTCTCAAACGCGCCCGTAATAGCGTTCTAGGATTTCCATGGCCTTATTGATCGATTGCAGGCGCGCCGTGCTGCCGCCGCGATCAGGGTGATGCAGGCTCACCAGCTGCCGGTAGCGGTGCTTGATAGTGGCGAGATTGAGCGTCTGCTCACGGCCTTCGAGCTCGAACAGTTCCAGCGCCGCCTGTTTTTCTTCGCTACCGTGCATGCGCGTCCAGAAGCTCAGCAGCAGTTTGGCCACATCCTGCTCGTCGGTATCACTGAGTTGGCTGAGATCGAGGTAATAGTCGCGTAGTGGGTCGTGCTCGCTCAGCTCGCTGCTGCCGGGCTGATAGGGCAGCAGCTGGATATTCAGCGCACTGATCTGCAGATAGCCGCTCTGGCTCGCCCACAGCTGCTCGCGCAGGCGGTAGAGGGCGTTGAACAGCAGAAAATGCGTGCGAAACAGCACTAGCTTGTCGGTCAGCGGCAGATTGGGAATATGCACGGACTGGCGGGCTTTCAGTAGCTGGATCAGCTGGTACTCACCAAGGCCGGCAGGGGCGGCGCGCAGCAGCTGGTGCAGTTGTTCGGGCAGGTCGAGGCCCGGGTCGAAATCGTCGTTCATCGGCGCAGCCTAGCATTTCACTTTGATTGGGGTAGGGCGTGCCACGCTTTCTGCGTAAAATGCCGCATCCTCAACGACTTCCGGATTCCAGCGCACCATGGGCACCCTCTCGGTCAATCAGAACAAACTGCAAAAACGCCTGCGTCGCCAGGCCGGCGAAGCCGTTGCCGACTTCAACATGATCGAGGATGGCGACAAGGTCATGGTCTGCCTGTCCGGCGGCAAGGACAGCTACACCATGCTCGACGTGCTGCTGCACCTGCAGAAAGTCGCGCCGATCAAGTTCGAGATCGTTGCGGTGAACATGGACCAGAAGCAGCCCGGCTTCCCGGAGCATGTGCTGCCCGCCTATCTGGAGTCCATCGGTGTGCCGTACCACATCGTCGAGAAGGACACCTATTCGGTGGTCAAGGAGAAGATCCCGGAAGGCAAAACCACCTGCTCGCTGTGCTCGCGTCTGCGTCGCGGCACGCTGTACACCTTCGCTGATGAGATCGGCGCGACCAAGATGGCCCTGGGGCATCATCGCGACGATATTCTGGAAACCTTTTTCCTCAATATGTTCTACGGCGGCACCCTCAAGGCCATGCCGCCCAAGCTGCGCGCCGACGACGGGCGTAACGTGGTGATTCGCCCGCTGGCTTACTGCAACGAGGCGGATATTGAGGCTTACAGCCAGCTCAAGGAATTCCCGATCATTCCGTGCAACCTCTGTGGCTCCCAGGAAAACCTGCAGCGCCAGGTGGTCAAGGAGATGCTGCAGGACTGGGAGCGCAAGTCGCCGGGGCGCACCGAGATCATGTTCCGCGCCCTGCAGAACGTGGTGCCGTCGCAGCTGGCTGACCGCAATCTGTTCGACTTCAAGAGCCTGAAGATCGACGACAGCGCGACCCCGCGCTTTCTCGATGTGATGAACCTCTGACTCAGCGGTTTCCCGGCTCAAGGACTGTCCGATGCGCGATTACAAATGGCTTAACGAGTACTGCCTGAACCGCTTCGGTTCGGTCGCCGAGCTGGAAGCGCATCTGCCGCAGCCGCGCAGCGCTGCCGAGTTGCGCGCGATCAGCGATGACCGCTATCTGTCGACACTCAGCCTGCGGGTGTTTCGTGCCGGCCTCAAACACAGCCTGGTGGACGCCAAGTGGCCGGCCTTCGAGCAGGTGTTCTTCGGCTTTGATCCGGAGAAAGTCGTACTGATGGGCGCCGAGCGTCTGGAAAACCTGATGCAGGATGCGCGCATCATCCGACACCTGGGCAAGCTCAAGAGCGTGCCGCGTAACGCCCAGTTCATCCTCGATGTGCAGAAGGAGAAGGGCAGCTTTGGCGCGCTGATCGCCGACTGGCCGGTGGGCGATATCGTTGGCCTGTGGAAGTACCTGGCCAAGCACGGTAGCCAGCTCGGTGGCCTGTCCGCGCCGCGCTTTCTGCGTATGGTCGGTAAGGACACCTTCGTCCCCAGCGATGACATGGTGGCCGCCCTGAAGGCGCAGAAGATCATCGACAAGGCGCCGACCAGCCTGAAAGAGCTGGCCGCTGTGCAGGCGGCATTCAACCAATGGCAGGAGCAGAGCGGACGGCCGTTGTGCCAGCTGTCGGTGATGCTGGCGCATACGGTCAACCACTGAGGGCTTGGCGATGGAACGGGCAATCCAGCAGGTCGCACAGCAGCTCAAGCAGGCTGAACGCATTCTGCTGATTACCGGTGCCGGGCTGTCCGCCGATTCCGGTTTGCCCACCTATCGCGGCCTCGGTGGCCTGTATAACGGCCACACCGCCGAGGGCTTGCCGATTGAAGAAGCCTTGTCCGGTTCGATGCTGCAGCGTGACCCGGCGCTGTGCTGGAAATACCTGGCGGAGCTGGGCAAGGCTTGCCTGGGTGCTCAGGCCAATGCCGGGCATTACGCCATCGCCGAATTGCAGCGCAAGAAGCCAGAGTGCTGGCTGCTGACCCAGAATATCGACGGCTACCACCGCGCCGCAGGTAGCCCGATGGAGCGGGTGATCGAGATTCATGGTGAGCTGGCGCCGCTGTATTGCCAGTCCTGTGGGGCTGTCGATGCCGAACTGGCAGAACATCTCGAGCGGCCGCTGCCACCCAAATGCCGGCAGTGCGCCGGGGTGCTGCGTCCGCCCGTGGTGCTGTTCGAGGAAATGCTCCCCGAGCAGGCCATCGACACGCTCTATAC
>DASRUM010000310.1:0-12421 GCA_035655415.1 Pseudomonas sp. | reverse complement strand
CGCCAGCCGGCCATGGTCAAATACCTACGGCAAAACCTGCAGGACAACGAAAGCCTGGAAAGCAGCAGCGCGCAGCTGGCGGCAACCTTTAACCCCGCCGCAGCAGGCGCGTAAGCCATGGCGCAAAGCCGCGCCGCGCGGCTGGCCCCGGTGGTCGACATGGCTGCGCGCGCCGAGCGCGAGGCCGCCTTGCAGTTGGGCCATGCTCAGGGTTTGCTGCGTCAGGCCGAAGTACAGCTGGGGGATCTGGAGCGCTACCGCGGGGATTATCAGCAGCAATGGATCAGCGAAGGCCAGCGCGGCGTTTCCGGGCAATGGCTGATGAACTACCAGCGCTTTCTCACCCAACTGGAAACTGCCATCGGCCAGCAGCGCAACAGCGTCGACTGGCACCGCGCCAATATGGAAAAGGTGCGCGAGGTCTGGCAGCAGCGCTACGCGCGCCTGGAAGGTTTGCGCAAGCTGGTCAAACGCTATCAGGACGAAGCGCGTATGGCCGAAGACAAGCGCGAACAGAAATTGCTTGATGAACTCTCGCAGCGTATATCCGCCCGTGACGCACAGTCTTAAGCGCTAAATAGCTGAACCGAGACACATCAACACAGTCCTAACAGTTGCCGCATGGGCATTGCGATGCTACATCTTGATCATGCATAACCTGCGTCTGGCCCACCTGAACGTGTGCCTGGTCTTTTCGTTTATAGGAGTAATTCATGGCCATCACCTCGCTGCCCTCATCCGATGGGCAAGAGCTGACCATTCTGATTCAGGGACGCTTCGATTTCGGTGCGCATCAGGAATTTCGCAACGCCTACGAGCGCGTCAACACCACCCCGCAGCGCTACGTTGTAGACCTTAAGGACACCACATACCTGGACAGCTCGGCGCTGGGCATGCTGTTGCTGTTGCGTGATCACGCTGGCGGCGACAGTGCGCAGATCCGCCTGCTCAACTGTAACCCGGATGTACGCAAGATCCTGGCTATCTCGAATTTCGAGCAGCTGTTCCAGATCGCTTAAACGGGGCGCACGCTATGCCAGAGCGTCTGTCCATTCTGATTGCCGAGGACAACGCGGCTGATCGCATGCTGCTGTCGACCATCGTCAGTCGCCAGGGGCACCGGGTACTGACCGCCAGCAATGGCCTGGAGGCGGTGGCCCTGTTCGAGCAGGAGCGGCCGCAGTTGGTGCTGATGGACGCCTTGATGCCCGTCATGGACGGTTTTGAAGCCGCCCGGCGGATCAAGCAGATGGCTGGCGAAGAGCTGGTGCCGATCATCTTTCTTACCTCACTGACCGAAGGCGAAGCCCTGGTGCGCTGCCTGGAAGCCGGCGGTGACGATTTTCTAGCCAAGCCTTATAACCGGGTGATTCTCGAAGCCAAGATCAAAGCCATGGATCGCCTGCGGCGCTTGCAGGACACCGTGCTGCAGCAGCGCGATCTGATTGCCATACACAACGAACACTTGCTCACCGAGCAGCGGGTGGCCAAAGCGGTGTTCGACAAGGTCACCCATTCCGGCTGCCTGGATGCGCCGAATATCCGCTATCTGCAATCGCCCTATGCGGTGTTTAACGGTGACCTGCTGCTGGCCGCGTTCAAACCGTCTGGTGGTATGCATGTGCTGCTGGGCGACTTCACCGGCCACGGTTTGCCTGCAGCGATTGGTGCGATGCCACTGGCCGAGGTGTTTTATGGCATGACGGCCAAGGGCTACTCCCTGGCCGAGGTTCTGCGTGAGATCAACGCCAAGCTCAAACGCATTCTCCCGGTTGGGGTGTTCTGCTGCGCCACGGTGCTGAATATCAGTTTCCAGCGCCAGGTGGTCGAGGTGTGGAACGGCGGCTTGCCGGATGGCTATCTGCTGCGCGGCAGTGGCGAACGTTTGCCGCTGGTGTCGCGGCATTTGCCATTAGGGGTGCTGGAGCCAAGCGCATTCAACGACAAGTATGAGGTCTATCCGCTGGCGCTGGGGGATCGGGTTTTCCTGCTCTCCGATGGTGTTCTGGAGACTTGTAACAAACAGGGCGAGTTGTTTGGTGAAGGGCGCTTGCTTGAGGTCTTCGCTGCCAATCGGCAGCCAGCGACGTTGTTCTCTGAAATCCAGCAGTCGCTGACCCATTTCAGTGGCGAGCAGCAGGATGATGTCAGCCTGCTTGAGGTCAGCCTGGTCGAAGATGGTGATCTGAGCCGACCGCCGCTGGCCTTTGCCGACAATGGCCAGAGCCATTCACTGGACTGGTCGGCCAGCTTCGAGTTTCGCGGGGAAACCCTTCGCCATTTCAATCCGTTGCCGTTTCTCTTGCAGCTGCTGCTTGAGGTGCAGGGCCTTCGGCCTCAGGGCGGCGCCTTGTTCAGTGTGCTCGCCGAGCTGTATTCGAATGCTCTGGAGCACGGTGTGCTGGGCCTGGACTCGGCGCTCAAGGCGAATGCCGAGGGTTTTGCCGAGTACTACCGCCAGCGCAGCGTGCGGCTGGCCGCGTTGACCGACGGTTTTGTGCGCTTTCACCTGCAATTACTGCCTGAGGGTGCGGGTGGGCGGTTGATCGTCCGGGTCGAAGACAGCGGCTCGGGTTTCGATGCCCAGCAATTGCCGACAGAGCCCCGCGATGCCCATAGCTTGAGCGGTCGCGGGCTGGCGTTGGTCAGGCAATTGAGCGAGCGTTGCAGTTGGGGCGACGGCGAACCGGGGGTGCGCGTGGAGTTTTCCTGGTTGCCTGGGGCATAATCCGGGGCATAACTCCAGGGGGAGCGAGCAGTTGTCCGATATTCACCTTGATAGCGCAGTATTGGCGGCTTTGCAGGACGTCATGGAAGATGAATACCCGGTGCTGCTGGATACTTTCCTGATCGACTCCGAAGAGCGCCTGCTGGTGTTACGCCAGGCTGAGCGGGCTGCCGATGCGCAGAGCCTGCGGTTGGCCGCGCACAGTTTCAAAGGCAGTTGCAGCAATATGGGCGCGCTGATGCTGGCTGGGCTGTGCAAGCAGCTGGAGGAGGCCGGACGGCGCGAGCAGCTGGAACAGGCTCCAGAGTTGGTTGAGCAGATTGAGCGTGAGTTTGCCATTGTGCGCATCCTGCTTAAGTCCGAGCGTCAGCGTTATCGGCACTAGTCTTGCTATTTTTGTCCCTGTATAGCTGTATTTCACCCCGCTGAACCTGCCTGCCACCAAGTTGGCCCGCGCCTTGCAAAACTCTCCGCACGACCAACCCCGAACGGAGAGTATCCATGTCCGTTGCCCCCGATCTGCTGCTCAAGTCGGCACCTGAAGTAAAGCCCAGGGCTGCTGCATCAAAACCGCCGGAAAAACCCGCGCAGCCCAATAGAAATGAGGCTTCCAGCTTCTCTCAGGTGTATGCCCGGGAGCGTCAGGCCAAGGCGGCAGAGCGCAGTGATGCGCCTGCCAAGCCTGCGCGTGAGAGCAAGGTAGACAAAGAAGAGCCGCAAGATCCGCAGGCGCAGGCTGCCGCTGGGCAGGCCGAGGTTGCCGATAGCGGCAAGCCTTTGCCGACTGATCCGGCAAGCGAAGATGCGGTGCTTGATCCGCTGCTGTTGCTCGGGATAACCGGCGAGATGCCAGCGGAAGAGGCTGAAGAGTTGGCGCTTGATGCTGAGCCTGCGCCACTGCTGGTGCCAGGCAGCAGCCTGACTAGTTCAGGCCCCGCGAGCATGACCGAAGCCAGTTTCGATGCCGAACTGGATGCGCTTAACCAACTGCCGACGGTGCGCATGGCATTGGAAATGGGTGCGAAGGAAAAAGCCCTGGCCGAACAGGCTGCTGCGCCTTTGGCCCAGGCCAATCTGGCTACGCAGAGCGCTAGCCAGAGCATGCTGGCCAGCCAGGTGGTGCAGGATGAGATGCCGGTAGAGGGTGATGCCCCGGAGCTGCCGGAGTTACAGCTCGAAGCCCTTACCGGCAAAGGTCTTGAAGCGCTGAAGGAAGGTACGGCAAACAACACGCCGGAGAACTTCGTCAGCAAGCTCAATGCCCTGAGCCAAGCCATTGGTCAGCAGAACCCACTGTCCGCCCGCGCGCCGGTGGTGGTTGGGCAGCCGGTGCCTATGCAGCAGGGCGGTTGGAGTGAAGCGGTGGTGGATCGGGTGATGGTGATGTCCAGCCAGAACCTCAAGTCCGCCGAAATTCAGCTTGATCCAGCCGAGCTGGGCCGTCTGGAAGTGCGTATCAGCGTCAACCAGGAGCAGAGCCAGGTTACCTTCGCCAGCCCGCATGCCGGGGTGCGTGAGGCGCTGGATTCGCAGATGCACCGCCTGCGTGAGCTGTTCGCCCAGCAGGGCATGAACCAGCTGGACGTGAACGTCTCCGATCAGTCGCTTAGCCGCGGCTGGCAAGGGCAGGAGGGCGATGGCGGCAAAGGTCGCGGTGGCTCCTCCGATGAGCTGCTCGGCGCGGATGAGGGGCTGCATTCGAGTACTGTCGAATCTGCGCGCGCGACGTCTGTGAGCTCCCGTGGCTTGGTTGATTACTACGCATAGCGTGCTTGCTGCTGTAGTTGCATGCCCCACTGATCTAAACTGCATTTCGCCCGGCTCCCATTGCGTGGAGCCGGGCGATTTTGTTTGGGGCGTGCGTATAGCTGATGCCTTGGCCACACACCTCTCAGGTGCTGGGCCGCCGTAGTGAGCAGGTTTGTTGACACACTGGCATAACACTTGCTCTTAACCCTTTGAAAACGGATAGAACTCCGAATAGCGACGGATTATTGGCATGGCTAAGAAAGAAGCAGCACCCGCAGCGGCAAATGCCGAGGCGAAACCAGCCGGCAAATTGAAGCTGATCATTATCATCGTTATTGCTGTGTTGCTGGCTGTGGGCCTTTCCGTGGGGGGCACCTGGTTTTTTCTGAGCAAGCAGGACGCGGGTGCTGATGAGGCCAAGGCAGAAGCCAGTGCCGAGCCCGCGGTGCCAGTCAAACAGGCGGCGATCTATGAAGAGCTATCGCCGGCCTTCGTGGTGAATTTCAATCATCAAGGCCGTGCCCGCTATATGCAGGTCAGCGTGGCCCTGATGACTCGCGATCAGGCCGCCTTGGACGCGCTTAAAGTGCATATGCCGGTGTTGCGTAATCGCCTGGTGATGCTGTTTTCCGGTCAGGACTTTGCTTCCCTGATTACCCCGGTGGGCAAGGAAATGCTGCGCCAGCAGGCGACCGCCAGTGTGCAGGAACTGGCCGAGAAAGAGACCGGCAAGGTTACGGTCGAGCAAGTGTTGTTCACCAACCTCGTGTTGCAGTAATCAGGAGCCGTATATGGCTGTGCAAGACCTGCTTTCCCAGGATGAAATCGATGCCCTGTTGCATGGCGTTGATGACGGCTTGGTTGAAACCGAGGACGAAGCCGAACCGGGAAGCGTCAAACAATATGACCTGACCAGCCAGGACCGGATTGTCCGTGGGCGCATGCCAACGCTTGAGATGATCAACGAGCGTTTTGCCCGCTACACCCGCATCAGTATGTTCAATCTGCTGCGTCGTTCCGCCGACGTGGCGGTGGGCGGTGTGCAGGTGATGAAATTCGGCGAGTACGTACACTCGCTGTATGTGCCTACCAGCCTCAACCTGGTGAAGATGAAGCCGCTGCGCGGTACCGGCCTGTTTATTCTCGACGCCAAACTGGTGTTCAAACTGGTGGACAACTTTTTTGGCGGCGACGGTCGTCACGCCAAAATCGAGGGGCGCGAGTTTACGCCCACCGAGTTGCGCGTGGTGCGCATGGTGCTGGATCAGGCGTTTATCGACCTCAAGGAAGCCTGGCACGCGGTAATGGATATCAACTTCGAGTACGTCAACTCG
This sequence comes from Pseudomonas sp., assembly GCA_035655415.1. Classification (GTDB taxonomy): domain Bacteria; phylum Pseudomonadota; class Gammaproteobacteria; order Pseudomonadales; family Pseudomonadaceae; genus Aquipseudomonas. The sequence goes on along the minus strand of DASRUM010000310.1, from coordinate 6,610 downwards.
GAAGTGAACCCGGCGCTGGCCAACATCGTCAGCCCCAGTGAAGTGATCGTGGTGTCCACCTTCCATATCGAACTGGATGGCGGTGGTGGCGATCTGCATATCACCATGCCCTATTCGATGATCGAGCCGATCCGCGAAATGCTCGACGCCGGTTTCCAGTCCGATGTCGACGATCAGGACGAACGCTGGATCAAGGCGCTTCGCGAAGACATTCTTGGTGTCAGCGTGCCCCTGGGTGCGACTGTTGCCCGTCGCCAGCTCAAGCTGCGCGACATTCTGCATATGCAGCCCGGTGACGTGATACCGGTGGAACTGCCGGACAGCGTGGTGCTCTGCGCCAACGGCGTGCCTTCATTCAAGGTCAAGATGGGGGCGCACAAAGGCAAACTGGCTTTGCAGGTGCTCGGCCCCATTGAGCGTAACCGCTAATCTCCCTATTCAACGCCAGCCGAGGAAAAACGATGGCAGACGAAAACGAAAATGAAGCCAGCTCCCCCGAAGAGCAGGCACTTGCCGATGAGTGGGCGGCTGCATTGTCCGAGGCCGGCGATGCCGGGCAGGACGATATCGACGCTATGCTCGCCGCCAGCGATCCGGCGCCATCTGCGCCGCGTGCGCCGATGGAAGAGTTCGACAGCGCGCCGAAGATGAACCTGCCGGTTAATCTGGACGGGCCGAACTTGGATGTGATCCTAGATATCCCGGTGTCGATTTCCATGGAAGTCGGCAATACCGATATCACCATCCGCAACCTGCTGCAGCTTAACCAGGGATCGGTGATTGAGCTGGATCGCCTAGCCGGCGAGCCGCTGGATGTACTGGTCAACGGTACCCTGATTGCCCACGGTGAAGTGGTGGTAGTGAACGAGAAGTTCGGCATTCGCCTGACCGACGTGATCAGCCCGAGCGAACGTATCAAGAAGCTGCGCTAACCATGCATAGAATCCTTCTATTGGGCCTGGCACTGCCTTTCGCTGCGATAGCGGCGGAGCCGGTAGCGCAAACGGCTGTGCCTCTTGCCGGGACGGGCATGGGTGGGCAGCTTGTACAGTTGTTGCTGGGCTTGCTGCTGGTGATCGGTTTGATCTTTCTGCTGGCCTGGCTGATGCGTCGGGTGCAGCAGATCGTGCCGCGTGGCGGCCAGGTGATCAAAATCCTGGCAACCCAGGCCTTAGGGCCGCGTGATCGTCTGGTGCTGGTGCAGGTGGGCAACGAGCAGGTGTTGCTGGGGTTGACGCCAGGCACCATCACTTCGCTGCATGTATTGAAAGAGCCGGTGCATTTGCCAGATGCCGAACCCGCCTCAACCGAGTTTGCCCAGCGCCTCATGGAGCTGTTGGGCAAGGACCAGAAGGACAAGTCCTGATGCTGCGTTTGTTTCTGGTGTTGGTTTTTAGCCTGGGTGCTTCGCTGGCGTTCGCTGCAGATGCGCCGACGGCCAGCACCTTGATTCAATCGGGCAGCAATCCGCTGTCGATCCCGGCAATCACCCTGAGCACCGACGCTGCTGGGCAGCAGGAGTATTCGGTCAGCCTGCAGATCCTGCTGATCATGACTGCGCTGAGTTTTATTCCAGCGTTTGTCATGCTGATGACCAGCTTCACCCGGATCATCATCGTCTTCTCGATTCTGCGTCAGGCCCTGGGGCTCCAGCAGACGCCGTCGAACCAGATTCTGGTCGGTCTGGCGCTGTTTCTGACCATGTTTATCATGGCGCCGGTGTTTGATCAGATTAACCGCGAGGCCTTGCAGCCCTACCTGAACGAGCAGATGACGGCGCAGGACGCCATCGTCAAGGCCGAAGGGCCGATCAAGAATTTTATGCTGGCGCAGACCCGCGAAAGCGATCTGGAGTTGTTTGTGCGCTTGTCCAAACGGACTGATATCGCCAGCCCGGAAGATGCACCGCTGACCATCTTGGTGCCTGCGTTTGTCACCTCCGAGCTGAAAACTGCCTTCCAGATTGGCTTTATGATCTTTATCCCGTTTCTGATCATCGACATGGTGGTCGCCAGTATTCTGATGGCGATGGGGATGATGATGCTCTCGCCGCTGATCATTTCCCTGCCGTTCAAGATCATGCTGTTTGTGTTGATCGATGGCTGGGCGCTGATCATGGGCACCCTCGCCGCCAGCTTCGGAGGCACCTAACCATGACCCCCGAGGTGGCTGTCGATCTGGTGCGCGATGCCTTGTGGCTGACGGCCATGATTGTGGGAATTCTAGTGGTGCCCAGCCTGATTGTTGGTTTGTTGGTGGCGATGTTTCAGGCGGCCACTCAAATCAACGAGCAGACCTTGAGTTTTTTACCCAGGTTGTTGGTCATTTTGCTGGTGCTGATTTTTGCCGGTCCCTGGCTGGTGCGACAGCTGATGGAGTACACCGAGAACCTGATCATGAATATTCCGATGCTGATCGGCTGACATGCTTGAGCTAAGCAACGAGCAGATCGGCGCTTGGGTGGGCAGTTTTCTGCTGCCGCTGTTTCGCATTTCGGCGCTGTTGATGTTTATGCCGATCATCGGTACTCAGCTGGTGTCGGCCCGGGTACGCCTATATCTATCCCTGGCCATCTGCCTGGCGATCATGCCGACTCTGCCACCGATGCCAGTGGTCGATGCCATCAACGTACAGGCGTTTATCTGGATCGCTCAGGAGGTTCTGATTGGCATGATGCTGGGCTTTGTTCTGCAGCTGTTCTTCCAGGTTTTCGTGATTGCCGGGCAGATCGTCGCCATGCAAATGGGTCTGGGCTTTGCCTCCATGATTGACCCGGCTAACGGTATTTCTGTACCGGTGATCGGTCAGTTGTTCATGATTCTGGTGACCTTGCTGTTTCTCGCCATGAACGCCCATCTGGTGGTGTTCGAAGTGCTGACCGAGAGCTTTTTCACCCTGCCGGTTGGCGGTGGCTTTCTGGTAGAGAATTACTGGGAAATTGCCAACAAACTGGGCTGGGTGCTGGGTGCCGCGCTGCTTTTGGTATTGCCGGCGATTACCGCACTGTTGGTGATCAACCTGGCATTCGGGGTGATGACCCGCGCCGCGCCGCAGTTGAATATCTTCTCCATCGGTTTTCCGCTGACGTTGGTGATGGGTATGGTCATCGTCTGGATCGGCATGACCGATATCCTTGCGCAATACCAGGTATTTGCCACTGAGGCTTTGCAATTCCTGCGTGAAATGGCGGGGGCGAGTTAAGCCATGGCCGAATCCGAGAATGGTGCCGATAAAAGCGAGGAACCCACGGAGAAACGCTTACGCGAATCCCGTAAAAAGGGCCAGATTGCCCGTTCTAAAGAGCTCAATACCCTGGCGGTAACCCTCAGCGGGTTTGGTGGTTTGTTGGCCTTCGGCGGCAGCATGGGCAGCGCCATGCTTGACATCATGCGTGGTAACTTTTCGCTATCCCGTGATGTGATTATGGATGAGCGCAGCATGGCCTTGTGGCTGGCGGCTTCAGGGCAAATCGCGCTTGACGCGTTGTTTCCGCTGTTTATCTTGCTGCTGATCGTGTCCATCGTCGGGCCGATTTCTCTCGGCGGCTGGCTGTTTTCTGCCGAAGCCATGGCGCCCAAGCTCAGCCGAATGGACCCCTTAGCAGGGCTTAAGCGCATGTTCTCGACCAATGCACTGGTTGAGCTGCTTAAGGCCTTGGCCAAGTTCGTTCTCATTCTGCTGGTGGGCGTCGCGGTGCTGTCGGCCTGGCAGGACGACCTGTTGGCGATTGTGCATGAGCCCATGGAGTCGGCGTTTTTGCACTCGATTACCGTGGTGGGTTGGAGCGCGCTGTGGATGTCCTGCGGGTTGATTCTGATTGCCGCCGTGGATGTGCCATTTCAGCTCTGGAGCAGCAAGCAGAAGCTGATGATGACCAAGCAGGAAGTGCGCGACGAGTACAAGGACAGCGAAGGCAAGCCCGAGGTCAAGCAGCGCATTCGCCAGTTGCAACGCGAAATGGCAGAGCGGCGCATGATGCAGGCGGTACCGGACGCCGACGTGGTCATCACCAACCCGACGCACTTTGCCGTGGCCTTGAAGTACGACCCGGCCAAGGGCAGTGCACCGGTGCTGCTGGCCAAGGGTGGTGACTTCACTGCATTGAAGATTCGTGAAATCGCCAATCAGCACAAGGTCATGGTGCTGGAGTCGCCAGCGCTGGCGCGGGCGGTGTTCTATTCCACCGAGCTGGATCAGGAAATTCCCGCCGGCCTGTACCTGGCCATCGCCCAGGTGCTGGCCTACGTCTACCAGTTGCGCCAGTACCAGGCGGGCAAGGGCAAGCGCCCGGCGCCGCTGCCGGATATGCCAATTCCGCCGGATTTACGCCGCGACGAGTGACAGTAGGCCGAGTTGCAGCTGGCTTGGCTGCTGTTTTGCGCGGCCTGGCAAAGTTGGACAGCTTCTTGCAAAACCCTCCCCAGAGGCGCGACTCGCGTCAAAAGATTGAATGGGCTGGGGTAGTGGTGTGGCAATAGATCGCTCGCAAATGATCGGTGATGTGCGCAGCAACCTGGCAGGGTTGAAGCAGGGCAATCTGGGTATTCCGCTATTGCTGCTGGTCATGCTCGGCATGGTCATGTTGCCGATTCCTCCGTTTCTTCTCGATGTGTTGTTCACCTTCAGTATTGCCTTGTCGATCGTGGTGTTGTTGGTCAGCATCTATGCGTTGCGCCCACTGGATTTCGCGGTATTCCCGACCATTCTGCTGGCGGCAACCTTGCTGCGCCTGGCGCTCAACGTCGCCTCCACACGAGTGGTGCTGCTCAACGGCCAAGATGGTCACGACGCTGCCGGTAAGGTGATCCAGGCCTTCGGTGAAGTGGTGATCGGCGGCAACTACGTGGTCGGTATCGTGGTGTTCGCCATCCTCATGATCATCAACTTCGTGGTGGTCACCAAGGGCGCCGGGCGTATATCCGAAGTCAGCGCACGTTTCACCCTGGATGCCATGCCCGGTAAGCAGATGGCCATCGACGCCGACCTGAACGCCGGCCTGATTGATCAGAGCGAAGCCAAGAAGCGCCGCAGTGAAGTGTCCCAGGAGGCCGACTTCTACGGATCCATGGACGGTGCCAGCAAATTCGTCAGGGGTGATGCGGTTGCCGGCTTGCTGATTCTGTTTATTAACCTGATCGGTGGCATTGCCATCGGCATATTCCAGCACTCTCTGAGTTTTGTTGACGCTGGGCGCATCTACACCTTGCTGACTATCGGTGACGGTCTGGTGGCGCAGATTCCATCGCTGCTGCTGTCGACTGCCGCGGCGATCATGGTCACCCGGGTTTCCAGCTCTGAAGACATGGGCGCGCAGGTTAATCGGCAGATGTTCGCCTCGCCCCGCGCATTGGCGGTGACGGCTGCGGTGATGATCGCCATGGGCCTGGTGCCCGGCATGCCGCATTTCTCCTTTATCAGTCTGGGCCTGGTGGCTGCGGGTGCCGCGTACTGGATTGCCAACAAGCAGCGTGCAACCAAGGAAAGCGAGATCAAGGAAGTACAGCGCCAACAAGACTTGCTGCCGGCGCAGAAGGCCCAGGAGGTCAAGGAGCTGGGTTGGGACGACGTAACGCCAGTGGATATGGTCGGCCTGGAAGTGGGCTACCGCCTGATTCCCTTGGTTGACCGCAACCAAGGTGGCCAGCTGCTGGCGCGGATCAAAGGCGTGCGCAAGAAACTCTCTCAGGAGATGGGCTTTCTTATGCCCTCGGTGCATATCCGCGACAACCTCGATTTGCAGCCCAATGCTTATCGCCTGACCCTGATGGGTGTCAGCGTGGCCGAGGCCGAGGTGTATCCGGATCGCGAACTGGCGATCAACCCAGGCCAGGTGTTCGGCCCGCTCAACGGCATCGCTGCCAAAGACCCAGCATTCGGTCTGGAAGCGGTGTGGATCGACCCGACTCAGCGCGATCAGGCGCAGTCCCTCGGCTATACCGTGGTGGACGCCAGCACTGTAGTCGCTACTCACCTCAACCAAGTGCTGCACAAGCATGCTCACGAGCTGCTCGGCCATGAGGAAGTGCAGCAGTTGATGCAGCTGCTGGCCAAGAGCTCGCCCAAGCTGGCTGAAGAGCTGGTGCCAGGAATGATTTCCCTGTCGACCCTGCTCAAGGTGCTGCAGAGCCTGCTGCAGGAACAGGTGCCGGTGCGCGATATCCGCACCATCGCCGAAGCTATCGCCAATGTCGCAGTGAAGAGTCAAGATCCCGCCGCGATGGTGTCGGCCGTACGTGTCGCGTTGGCCCGTGCAATTGTGCAAAGCATTGTGGGACTAGAGCTGGAGCTGCCTGTGATCACCTTGGAGCCCAGGTTGGAACAGATATTGCTCAACAGTATTCAGAAGGCCGGTCAAGGCTCCGAGGAGGGCATCCTCCTGGAGCCTGGCATGGCCGAGAAGCTGCAGCGTTCCCTGGTGGAAGCGGCGCAGCGCCAGGAGATGCTCGGCAAGCCAGTGATACTGCTGGTTGCCGGTCCGGTCCGGGCGATGCTCTCGCGATTCGCGCGGCTGGCGGTTCCGAGTATCCATGTACTGGCATACCAGGAAATTCCGGATAACAAGCAGGTCACCATCGTTGCGACGGTGGGGCAGAACTAACCGAGGTTACAG
>DASRUM010000309.1:0-8581 GCA_035655415.1 Pseudomonas sp. | reverse complement strand
AGCGCGGCACCCAGTTCCACGCCGGTTACGGCGTTGGCATGGGTAAAGATCACACCCTCTTCGCGAAAATCGAAGGCGTGATCAAGTTTGAAGTAAAAGGCGCGTTCAACCGCCGTTACGTGAGCGTCGTTGCGGCTTAATTGCGCGACTGCTGGGAAAGCCCCGTCCTTGTGACGGGGCTTTTTTATTGGTCTGCCATCCATTGCAGTCATTCTGCGAGTCGTCGCAGGCGATGTTAGAAAACGCTCCAGGCGTTTTTCTGTTTCTGTATTCTTGGGGTTCTTGCCAAACTGTCCTGGGTGTTAGCGTTTGTTTGGGCGCAGGTCAATTTTGCAAGAACCTGGTGTTTCTCGGTTTAGATGACCCGCGTGATTGCGGGGGGCGTAAAAATGAAATTCGTCGATGAAGTATCGATTTTTGTAAAAGCTGGCGACGGCGGTAACGGCATGATGGCTTTTCGTCGTGAAAAGTTCATCGAGAAGGGCGGCCCCAACGGCGGCGATGGCGGTGACGGTGGCTCGGTGTATATCGAGGCCCAGGAGAGCCTCAATACCCTGGTGGACTACCGCTATACCCGTCGTTTCCAGGCGCAGAATGGTGAGAAGGGCGGCAGCACCGACTGTACCGGCGCCAAGGGCGAGGACCTGATCCTGCCGGTGCCGATTGGTACCACGGTGATCGATGCCGGTACCCAGGAAGTGATTGGCGACCTGACCCGTGCCGGCCAGCGTTTGTTGGTGGCGCAGGGTGGCTGGCACGGTCTGGGTAACACCCGCTTCAAGTCCAGCACCAACCGTGCGCCGCGGCAGACCACGCCGGGCAAGCCGGGCGATGCGCGCGACCTCAAGCTGGAGTTGAAGGTGTTGGCCGATGTGGGTCTGCTCGGTTTGCCGAATGCTGGCAAGAGTACCTTTATCCGTTCGGTATCGGCCGCCAAGCCGAAAGTCGCCGACTATCCCTTTACCACCCTGGTGCCAAACCTGGGTGTGGTCAGTGTCGATCGCTACAAGAGCTTCGTGGTCGCCGATATCCCTGGGCTGATCGAGGGTGCCTCCCATGGTGCTGGCTTGGGTATTCGCTTCCTCAAGCACTTGTCGCGTACCCGTCTGTTGCTGCACCTGGTTGATATGGCCCCGCTGGATCTGACCGATCCGGCCGAGTCGGCCGCCACCATTATTGATGAGCTGACCAAGTTCAGTCCGTCGCTGGCTGAGCGCGAGCGCTGGCTGGTGCTGAACAAGGCTGACCAGATTCTCGATGAGGAGCAGGATGCGCGCATCGCTGAAATCGTCGCGCGGATCGAGTGGGAAGGTCCTGTTTATGTAATTTCTGCTCTGGCGCGCCAGGGTACCGAAAAGCTCTGTTATGACATCATGGACTTCCTTGAGGCGCGCGCTGAGCGCATTCAGGAGAACCCAGAATACGCGGCCGAGCTGGCTGAGCTGGATACGCGCATCGAAGATGAAGCGCGCGCTCAGCTGCAGGCTTTGGACGACAAGCGTGCGCTGCGTCGTTCCGGGGTCAAGGCGGTCGGTGATGTCGATGAAGACGACAGCTTTTGGGATGAAGAAGACGAAGATGATGGCCCGGAAATTATTTACGTCCGGGATTAAGCAACTACAAAACGCCGCTTAATTGCGGCGTTTTTGTAATCACAGGTCGCGGCTAAGGTTGGAAGATCATGCGTGACAAGGTAACCGGTGCGCAGCGCTGGGTAGTGAAGATTGGCAGTGCGTTGCTGACCGCCGATGGGCGTGGTCTGGATCGCGCGGCCATGGCGGTGTGGGTCAAGCAAATGGTCGCGCTGCGTGAGCAGGGCGTGGAGTTGGTGCTGGTGTCCTCCGGTGCGGTGGCGGCTGGCATGAGCAAGCTGGGCTGGGTTGCGCGGCCGAGCGCCATGCATGAGTTGCAGGCTGCGGCAGCCATCGGTCAGATGGTGCTGATTCAGGCGTGGGAGTCGAGCTTTGCCGAGCATGGCCGGCGCACGGCGCAGATTCTGCTGACCCACGACGACCTGTCCGATCGTAAGCGCTACCTGAATGCGCGCAGCACGCTGCGCACACTGGTGGATTTGGATGTGGTGCCGGTGATCAACGAGAACGACACCGTGGTCACCGACGAAATTCGCTTCGGTGACAACGACACTCTGGCGGCGCTGGTGGCCAATCTAGTCGAGGCGGATCTGCTGGTGATCCTTACGGATCGCGACGGTATGTATAACGCCGATCCGCGGCATAACCCCGATGCCGAGCTGATCTATGAGGCGCGTGCTGATGATCCGGCGCTGGATGCCGTCGCTGGTGGTGTCGGTGGTGCGCTCGGGCGTGGCGGCATGCAGACCAAGCTGCGTGCGGCGCGTCTGGCGGCGCGCTCCGGGGCGCATACGGTGATTGTCGGTGGTGCTATCGAGCAGGTGCTGGCACGGCTCAAGTCGGGCGAGCGCCTAGGTACGCTGCTGGCGCCTGAGCGCGGCATGTTGGCGGCGCGTAAGCAGTGGCTGGCTGGGCATCTGCAGACCCGTGGCACCCTGGTGCTGGATGATGGTGCGGTCAAGGCGCTGGCGACCGGTACCAAAAGTTTGCTGCCGGTTGGCGTGAAAGCGGTGCAGGGTAGCTTTCGCCGCGGTGAGATGGTGGTTTGCGTTAGTCCGGATGGCCGTGAGATTGCTCGTGGATTGGCCAACTACAGTGCGCTTGAGGCGCAAAAAATCATCGGCCAGTCGTCGGATGCCATCGAGAGGCTGCTGGGTTATGTTGATGAGCCCGAGTTGGTGCATCGGGATAATTTAATCCTGATTTGAGGGGAGGCTGATGCGAGTGGTAAAGGGATTGCTGGGTGCGCTTATGCTGTTGCCTGGGTTGGCGGCGGCCGAGCAGATCGGAGAAGTGTCGACGGTTTTCAAGATCATGGGGCCGAACGACAAGATAGTCGTCGAGGCGTTTGATGACCCCAAGGTCGCCGGGGTGACCTGTTACCTGTCGCGGGCCAAGACGGGTGGCGTCAAGGGCGGTCTGGGCTTGGCTGAGGATCGCGCCGAGGCGTCGATTGCCTGTCGCCAGGTTGGGCCGATCAGCTTTCAGGGAGAGCTCAAGGAGGGCGAAGAAGTCTTCCGTGAGCGTACCTCTCTGGTGTTCAAGACCATGCAGGTGGTGCGATTCTTCGATGAAAAGCGCAATACCTTGGTCTATCTGGTTTATAGCGATCGGGTAATCGAAGGCAGTCCGCAGAATGCGGTGACGGCCATCCCGATTCTGCCCTGGCCGCAAAAGCCCTGAGCAAAAAAGCCCGAAGCGATTCGGGCTTTTTTCTGGCTTGCCATTTTTCGGGCAATAAAAAACCGGCGTTTAAGCCGGTTTTTTAAGAACAATCAGCGTGTCGCTAGCAGCTTAAGCAGCTGCAGCTTCGCCCAGGGCCTTGATATGGCCATTCAGGCGGCTCTTATGACGAGCGGCTTTGTTCTTGTGGATGATGCCTTTATCGGCCATACGGTCGATTACCGGCACAGCCAGGGTGTAAGCAGTAGTAGCAAGAGCGACGTCTTTGGCTTCGATAGCCTTGACCACGTTCTTGATGTAGGTACGAACCATCGAGCGCTGGCTGGCGTTATGGCTACGACGCTTCTCAGCCTGTTTTGCGCGTTTTTTGGCAGAAGGTGTATTGGCCACCGTCAAGCTCCTCGAAAAAATTCTGGGGGTTACAAACAAATAAGGCCGCGAATCATGCCGATATGAGGGAGTGCTGTCAAGCCTGATGGCTTTTCCCTGTGCTGGCCTGACCAGTGGCAGACCGCTACACTCGTCGCCTTTGCGCGCCAGTGCTTGTTTGCGGAGCCGGGATATTACATGAATTTGCTCAAGTCGTTGGCCGCTGTCAGCTCCATGACCATGCTTTCGCGTGTATTGGGCTTTGTACGCGACACCATCATTGCCCGCACTTTCGGTGCTGGCGTGGCCTCGGACGCCTTTGTGGTGGCGTTCAAGCTGCCCAATCTGCTGCGCCGTATTTTTGCCGAGGGCGCGTTTTCCCAGGCCTTTGTGCCGATTCTGGCCGAGTACAAGACTCAGCAGGGCGATGAAGCTGCGCGGACTTTTCTCGCATACGTGACAGGCCTGCTGACCCTGGTGCTGGCGCTGGTGACCTTTATCGGGATTCTTGCTGCGCCGTGGATTGTTTGGGCGTCTGCCCCTGGTTTTGCCGATGAGGCGGAGCGTTTTGAGCTGACCACCGATCTGTTGCGGGTAACCTTTCCTTATATTTTGCTGATCTCCCTGTCCTCGCTGGCGGGGGCAGTGCTCAACACCTGGAATCGCTTCTCGGTACCGGCCTTTGTGCCGACGTTGCTGAATATCAGCATGATCGTCTTTGCCCTGTTTCTGACGCCCTATTTCGATCCGCCGATCATGGCGCTGGGCTGGGCGGTACTGGTGGGCGGCCTGGCGCAGCTGCTGTTCCAGCTGCCGCATCTGCACAAGATCGGCATGCTGGTGCTGCCGCGGCTGAACCTCAAGGATACCGGTGTATGGCGGGTGGTTAAGCAGATGGGGCCGGCGATCTTCGGTGTATCGGTCAGCCAGATTTCGCTGATCATCAACACCATCTTCGCCTCCTTTCTGGTCGCCGGCTCGGTGTCCTGGATGTATTACGCCGACCGTCTGATGGAGTTGCCAGCCGGTGTGCTGGGCGTGGCGCTGGGGACCATTCTGTTGCCGGCCTTGTCGAAAACTCATGCCGGAGCCAGTCGCGAGGACTATTCCAAGCTGCTCGATTGGGGCTTGCGTCTGTGTCTGGTATTGGCGCTGCCCAGTGCGGTGGCGTTGGCGATTATCTCTGAGCCGCTGATCGCCTCGCTGTTCCAGTACGGCAAATTCACCGCTGCCGATACCTTGATGACCCAGCGCGCCTTGATTGCTTACTCACTGGGTTTGGTTGGCATCATTCTGGTGAAAATTCTCGCGCCAGCCTTCTACGCCCAGCAAAACATCAAGACCCCGGTGCGTATCGGTCTGGTGACGCTGTTGGCGACCCAGGTGATGAATGTGCTGTTTATCTTCGTGATTCCCCTGTCCCATGCCGGCTTGGCGCTGGCTATCGGTCTGGCCGCCTGTCTGAATGCCGGGCTGTTGTACTGGCAGCTACGTAAACGCGACATGTTCCAACCGCAACCGGGCTGGGCGCTGTTTCTCGGTAAGTTGCTGCTTGCGCTGCTGGCAATGGTGGCTGTGCTGCTGCTGAGCATGCAGCAGCTGCCAGCCTGGGCGGACGGCACTATGCTCTGGCGTTTGCTGCGTCTGGGCGGGCTGGTTGGCGTGGGTATGCTGGCCTATTTGGCCGTGTTGGCGCTGCTGGGTTTTCGTTTGCGGGACTTTGCGCGGCGTAGTGCGCTCTGATTAGCGCTGATTTGCCGCCTGTTGTCCGTTGCCCGGTGTGCGTATAATCGGCCACTTTATGAGCAAGAAGCGCGTTATGCAGCTGGTTCGAGGCCTACACAACTTGCGGCCCCAGCATCGGGGCTGTGTCGCCACCATCGGTAATTTCGACGGCGTCCATCGTGGTCATCAGGCCATCTTGGCGCGTTTGCGTGAGCGTTCCGCCGAACTCGGTGTGCCCAGTTGCGTGTTGATTTTCGAGCCGCAGCCGCGCGAGTTTTTTGCCCCGGATACCGCCCCGGCGCGCTTGACCCGCTTGCGCGACAAGCTCGCCTTGCTCGCTGCCGAAGGCGTCGACCTGGTGCTGTGCTTGAGCTTCAACCGGCGCTTGCGCGAGCTGTCCGCTGCCGAGTTCGTGCAGAAAGTGCTGATCGACGGCCTGGATATACGCCATCTGGAAGTTGGCGATGACTTTCGTTTCGGCTGCGACCGTGCCGGTGACTTTGCTTTTCTGGCCGAGGCGGGGGAGCGCGAGGGCTTCAGTGTCGAGGCCGCCAGCACGGTCGAGCTGAACGGCATCCGGGTCAGCAGTACGCGGGTGCGCGAGGCTCTGGCTGCTGGCGATTTTGTCCTCGCCGAACATCTACTCGGGCGCCCGTTCCAGATCGCCGGGCGGGTGTTGCACGGGCAGAAGCTGGGGCGTCAGCTGAATGCGCCGACTGCCAATGTGCAGCTCAAGCGTAAGCGGGTGCCGCTCAAGGGCGTGTACCTAGTCAGCACCGAGATTGACGGCCAAATCTGGCCGGGTGTGGCCAACATTGGTGTGCGCCCGAGCGTGGCAGGTGATGGCCGCGCTCATCTGGAAGTGCATTTGCTGGACTTTGCCGGTGATTTATATGGCCGGCGTTTGACGGTGGCTTTCCACCACAAGCTGCGCGATGAGCAGCGTTTCGCCTCCCTTGAGGCATTGAAGACGGCTATTGCTGCCGATATTGCTGCCGCCCGTGCCCATTGGCGCGTTTAAGCCCCCGGCTTCAACTGCTGGGTGCCAATCGCTTACGAAGAGCCTGAAATGACCGATTACAAAGCCACGCTTAATCTGCCTGATACCCAATTTCCGATGAAGGCCGGCCTGCCGCAGCGCGAGCCGCAGATTCTGCAGCGCTGGAACGAGATTGGCCTGTATCAGAAGCTGCGCGCGCAAGGTGAAGGTCGGCCGAAGTTCGTTCTGCACGACGGCCCGCCCTATGCCAACGGCAGCATCCACATCGGTCATGCGGTCAACAAGATCCTTAAGGACATCATCACCCGCTCCAAGACCCTGGCCGGCTTCGACGCCCCCTATGTGCCGGGCTGGGACTGCCATGGCCTGCCGATCGAACACAAGGTGGAAACCACCTTTGGCAAGAATCAGCCAGCCGACCTGACCCGCGAGCGCTGCCGCACCTATGCCGCCGAGCAGATCGAAGGTCAGAAGGCTGACTTTATCCGCCTCGGCGTGCTGGGCGACTGGGACAATCCGTACAAGACCATGGACTTTGCCAACGAAGCCGGTGAAATCCGCGCCCTGGCCGAGATGGTCAAGCAGGGTTTCGTGTTCAAGGGTCTGAAGCCGGTTAACTGGTGTTTCGATTGCGGCTCAGCCCTGGCTGAGGCGGAAGTCGAATATCAGGACAAGAAATCCGATGCCATCGACGTGGCCTTCGTAGTTGAAGATGCCGACAAGCTGGCCGCCGCGTTTGGTCTGGCCAGCCTGCCGAAGCCTGCTTCCATCGTGATCTGGACCACCACGCCTTGGACCATTCCGGCCAACCAGGCGCTCAACGTCCACCCTGAATTTACCTACGCGCTGGTCGATACCGGCGAGCGCCTGTTGCTGCTGGCCGAAGAACTGGTGGAAGGTTGTCTGGCCCGTTATGGCCTGCAGGGCGAGGTGATCGCCACCGCGGCAGGTGCGGCGCTGGAGCTGATCCGCTTCCGCCATCCGTTCTATGAGCGCTTCGCACCGGTCTATTTGGCCGAGTACGTCGAGTTAGGTGCTGGTACCGGTGTGGTGCACTCGGCGCCGGCCTATGGCGAGGACGACTTCCGCTCCTGCAAAGGCTACGGCATGAGCAACGACGACATCCTCAGCCCGGTGCAGAGCAACGGCGTGTATGTCAGCGACCTGCCGTTCTTTGGTGGCCAGTTTATCTGGAAGGCCAACCCGGCCATCGTTGCCAAGCTGGAAGAAGTCGGCGCGCTGCTCAAGCACGAAGCCATCCAGCACAGCTATATGCACTGCTGGCGCCACAAAACCCCGCTGATTTACCGCGCCACCGCGCAGTGGTTCGTCGGCATGGACAAGCAGCCGAACGAAGGTGACACCCTTCGCGAGCGTGCATTGGCGGCAATCGAGCAGACCGCATTCGTTCCTGCCTGGGGCCAGGCGCGCCTGCACAGCATGATCGCCGGGCGTCCGGACTGGTGCATCTCGCGGCAGCGCAACTGGGGCGTGCCGATCCCGTTCTTCCTGCACAAGGCCACGGGTGAGTTGCACCCGCGCAGCGCCGAGTTGATGGAAGAGGTGGCCAAACGTGTCGAGCAAGAGGGCATCGAGGCTTGGTTCAAGCTGGATGCAGCCGAGCTGCTCGGCGATGAGGCCACCGACTACGACAAGATCAGCGACACCTTGGACGTTTGGTTCGATTCCGGTACCACTCATTGGCACGTGCTGCGCGGCTCGCACAACCTGGGCCATGCTAGCGGCCCGCGCGCCGACCTGTATCTGGAAGGTTCCGACCAGCACCGCGGCTGGTTCCATTCCTCCCTGCTCACCGGCGCGGCCATCGACGGGCACGCGCCTTACAAAGAGCTGCTGACCCACGGTTTTGTGGTCGACGAGAACGGCCGCAAGATGTCCAAGTCCCTGGGTAACGTGGTTGCACCGCAGGAAGTGAATGACAGCCTGGGCGCCGATATCCTGCGCCTGTGGGTGTCGTCCACCGACTACTCCGGCGAGATGGCCGTATCCAAGGTGATCCTGCAGCGCAGCGCCGACTCCTATCGGCGCATTCGTAACACCGCGCGCTTCCTGCTCTCCAACCTCAGCGGCTTCGACCCGGCGCAGCATCTGCTGCCGGTCGACGAGATGCTGGCGTTGGATCGCGCCGATCCTTGCCTTTACCGCCGACGAACTGTGGGAATACCTGCCAGGTGAGCGTAACGAGTCAGTA
>DASRUM010000308.1:0-3028 GCA_035655415.1 Pseudomonas sp. | reverse complement strand
GGACAACGCGAGAAGGGTTTTGCCGAATGTGTTCATGCGTACAGCTCCTGTTGTTGTAGTCGTTTTCCGGAAGATGCGCAGCCATCTGCAGCACCTTCCGGTGAGCCTGACCTACGCATTGGCGCAGTCTGGCAAGGTCACACCCCGGTTGACAACATTCAGACGTAACCATCTGAAACCAAAGATTATTAAACCCTAAACCAGTACCTCTGCTGCGGTCAGGTCAAGGCATTTGCGGGCCTTGTCCAGCAATTCGTCGATCTCAGCAAAGCTGATAACCAACGGCGGCGAAATGATCATGGTGTCGCCTACGGCGCGCATGATCAGACCGTTAGTAAAGCAGTGCTTGCGGCATACCATGCCAACGCTGACATCGGCGGCGAAACGCTTGCGGCTGGCTTTGTCCTGCACCAGCTCAATGGCGCCCAACATGCCGACGCCGCGCACTTCACCCACCAGCGGGTGATCAGCCAACTCACGCAAACGCTTTTGCAAATACGGTGCCGTTTCTGCCTTGACGCGCTCAACAATCTTTTCTTCGCGCAGAATGCGCAGGTTTTCCAGGGCCACAGCAGCAGCCACCGGGTGCCCGGAGTAGGTGAAGCCGTGGTTGAAGTCGCCGCCCTGGTTGAGCACCTCGACGATATCGTCGCGCACGATCAGCCCGCCCATGGGGATGTAGCCGCTGGTCAGGCCTTTGGCGATGGTCATCATGTGCGGGGTGTTGCCGAAATAATCGCTGCCGAACCATTCGCCGGTGCGGCCGAAACCGCAGATCACCTCATCGGCGATAAACAGGATGTCGTACTTGGCGAGGATTTCACGGATACGCGGCCAGTAGCTGTCCGGCGGGATGATCACCCCACCTGCGCCCTGGATCGGCTCGGCAATAAAGGCGGCAACATTGGCTTCGCCAACCTCGAGGATCTTCTGCTCCAGCTGGTCGGCGGCCCAGATACCGAACGCTTCAGGGCTCATGTCGCCGCCCTCGCCGAACCAGTACGGCTGCGGGATGTGCACGATGCCCGGGATCGGCAGGTCGCCCTGCTCATGCATGTACTTCATGCCGCCCAAGCTGGCGCCAGCCACGGTGGAGCCGTGGTAGCCGTTAACCCGGCTGATGATCACCTTCTTGTTGGGCTGGCCCTTGATCGCCCAGTAATGGCGCACCATGCGCAGCATGGTGTCGTTACCTTCCGAACCCGAACCGGTGAAAAACACGTGGTTCATACCGGCCGGAGCCAGCTCAGAAATCGCCTTGGCCAGCTCCAGCGCGGGCGGTGTGGCGGTCTGGAAGAACATGTTGTAGTAGGGCAGCTCTTGCATCTGCTTGGCGGCGGCGTCTGCCAGTTCCTTGCGACCATAACCAATCGCCACACACCAGAGCCCGGCCATGGCATCGAGGATCTTGTTGCCCTCGCTGTCCCACAGGTACACGCCGTCGGCCTTGGTGATGATGCGCGGCCCATTTTCCGCCAGCTGTTTGAAATCGCTGAACGGCGCGAGGTGGTGTTCGCGGCTCATGGCCTGCCACTCGCGGGTTTTCGGGTTGGTCACTTGACTATTCATAACGACACCTTGCTTACACAGGCTGCGCGTTGCAGCCCGATAAAAATTCTGAGTGGCTGGCGCAGGAATGCCCCTGCGCCAGCCACCGGACTGTTACACCGACAAGAGCAGGAACTCACGCTCCCAGGAACTGATGACACGCTTGTAGTTCTCGTGCTCGGCGCGCTTCACCGCGACATAGCCGCGCATAAACTTGTCGCCCAGGTACTTCTCCGCATCCTTACAGGCTTCCATGCGCTCCAGGGCGTGCTCGATGGTGATCGGCAAGCGCAGGTTGCGGCGCTCATAGCCACGACCCTTGACCGGCACGCTCGGCTGTAGGCCATCGACCATGCCCATATAGCCGCACAGCAGCGAGGCTGCGAGTACCAGATACGGGTTGGCGTCGGCACCGGCGAGGCGGTTTTCCACGCGGCGGTTCTGCGGCGTGGCTTCCGGTACGCGCAGGCCCACGGTGCGGTTCTCTTCGCCCCACTCAACATTCACCGGTGCCGAAGTGTCCGGCAGGAAGCGGCGGAACGAGTTGACGTTCGGCGCGAACAGCGGCAGCAGCTCGGGGATGTACTTCTGCAGGCCGCCGATGTGCTGCATAAACAGCTCGCTCATGCTGCCATCGGCATTGGAGAACAGGTTCTGCCCGGTCTTGATGTCCACCACGCTCTGGTGGATGTGCATGGCGCTGCCCGGCTGATCGGTGATCGGCTTGGCCATAAAGGTGGCGGCCACGTCGTGCTTGAGCGCCGCTTCACGCATGGTGCGCTTGAACACGGTGATCTGGTCGGCCAGGTGCAGGGCCTCGCCATGCCGGAAGTTGATTTCCATCTGCGCCGGGCCGTCTTCGTGGATCAACGTATCGAGGTCCAGACCCTGGATTTCACACCAGTCGTAAACATCTTCGAACAGCGGGTCGAATTCGTTGGCCGCATCGATGGAGAACGACTGACGACCGACTTCCGGGCGACCGGAGCGGCCCATCGGCGCAACAAGGGGGAAATCCGGGTCGCTGTTGCGCTTGGTCAGGTAGAACTCCATTTCCGGCGCAACGATTGGCTTCCAGCCCTTGTCGGCATAAAGCTTGAGCACATTCTTGAGAATGTTGCGCGGCGACAGCTCAATCGGGTTGCCCTGCTTGTCGAAGGTGTCGTGGATCACCATCGCAGTCGGCTCAATGGCCCAAGGCACCAGGAACACGGCGTTCTCGTCCGGGCGGCAGAACATGTCGATGTCCGCCTCGTCGAGCAGGTCGTAATAGATGTCGTCCTCGACGTAGTCGCCGGTTACGGTCTGCAGCAGCACACTCTCAGGGAGGCGCATGCCTTTCTCGTCGAGGAACTTGTTGGTCGGCGAAATCTTGCCACGGGCAATGCCGGTAAGATCGCTGATCAGGCATTCAACTTCGGTGATTTTGCGTTCTTTCAGCCAGCTCGAAAGCTGGTCTAATTTGGTGCTCATAGAGACC
>DASRUM010000307.1:0-2462 GCA_035655415.1 Pseudomonas sp. | reverse complement strand
CGGCTCGGTGATCCGCTTTATCGTCGAAGGCTTGAGCGGCTTTTTCGGCATGCTCGGCGGCGCGGTCAGCAGCTTTATCACGGGCATGTCCAAGGCCTTGGGGGTGACGCCATCATTGCTCAGCATCGTGGTTCTGCTGGCTGGTCTCTGGCTGTTGTACCTGGCGGTACGCGCCTTTATCCGCCGCTCGATCATTGCCGGGGTGATCTGGCTGGTGCTCGGATTGTGGCTGCTGAGCGGTCTGATCAGCTAAGCCACACCGGCTAAACAACAAGGCCCGCCAATTTGGCGGGCCTTGTGCGTTCTAGCGCTCCTTGACCACCAGACGCCCCGGCGTGGTGCCTAGGGCCTGCCAGTTCGGCCGGTACATCGACTCCACTTGCGGTGGCGGCACGCGGTAGCTGCCGGGGGTAACGGCGCGGGCCAGGTACAGCAGGTGGGTGGTGTCGTAGCCGTTGACATCCAGCGCTGCGACGTAGCGATCACCACGGAACTCTTGGTGTTTGATCGCCGCGCTCTGCATCGACTCACGCCACTCTTTCACTGCACTGCTGGCGTCATCCAGGCTGGCCGAGCTTTGCGCCAGGTTCTGGTTTTCCAGCTCCAGGCCCGCCGGCAGCAGGTCAACCACCAGGGCATCCGGCACACGCTGCTTGGCGGATACGGCCAGGTGCACCAGCACCAGCTCGCCACTCTGCAGGTTGTTCAGATCCAGCGCCTGGCCATCCATGCCTAGATACTCACGGTAGATGCTGAGGTTCTCGCCACCGGCCGCTGGGGCCTGACGTGGGTAGCCGGAGAGGGTCAGCTGCTGATACAGCGGCGTATCGCCCGGCTTGCTCACTGAATTGCGGATAGTCAGCGGCGCAGCCAGATCACTGCCATCGAGCTTGAGCCCCGGCTGGGCATTGCTCAGCTCGAAGGCCAGGCTGCCGCTTTGCAGGGCCGCGCTCCAGCTCGGCTCCGGTTTGCTCAGCAGGTTGCGCCCGGCCAGGTACAGCGAGTTGCGTTCCTGGGTCGACAGCCACTGCTGCCCAGCCACTTCATCGGCCAGGTTGAACAGCCGCTCTTCACGGCGATTACCGGCCAGGTCGTGCTCTTCCAGCAGCGCCAGAATCAGCGCCTGATCGCGCAGCGGGCTGCCATAGTCGGCCAGCCAGTTATTGCTCTCACGACCACGGGCCAGGCCGGCGGTCAGCAGCTCATCGGCACGCGGCTGGTCGCCCATTTTCTGCAGGGCCACGGCCAGGTGCACCAGCGGCAAGCCGGACAACGCATCACTGCGCCGCTCATACAGACTGCGCAAGGCACCCAGCGGCGCCTGTTGGCTGCGCGCCAGCACGTAACCGGCGTAGGCCTGCACGGCAAAGCGGCTGTGGTTGGCGTTGTCGCTGTAGTTGACCTCGATCAGGTGACGCTCTTGCAGGTAGCGCAGCAGGCGTTCGTTGGCCTTTTTCAGCGCCTCTTCCGGTACACCGAAGCCTTGCTCGCGAGCGCGCAGCAGGAAGTCGCTGACGTAGGCGGTCAGCCAGTATTCCTCATCGCTGTCCGCGCCCCACAGACCGAAGCTGCCGTTGTAGCGCTGCATGCTCAGCAGACGCTCGATGCCCAGCTCGATGGAACGTTTGCGCTGCTCATCCGGCTCGGCTTCCACGCCCAGGCGTTTCAGCGTGGCCGCATCGGCATACAGCGACGGATACAGGCCACTGGTGGTCTGTTCCAGACATCCGTACGGATACGCCTTGAGCGCGCGAATCTGCTCGCCGAGGTTAAGCGGTGGCCGGCTGGAAATCGCCAACCGCGCTTCCAGCCCTGCAGCCTCAAACGCACTCAGCGCATTGGCCGGCAACAACCAGGGTTCATCTTTAAGCACCGCGCGGAAGTGCTGCAGCTGCGCCGGGTAGGCCGGGCGAATGCCCAGGGTCCACTCACGGCTAAACGGCGGCAGCTCCTCACCCGGCAGGGCCAGGCCATTGACGCTGACCTTGAAGCGCCCTTGCCCGTAGCCGCCCAGTGCGGTTACCGGAATACGCAGAATGGTGCGCTGCCCATCCGCCAGGGTGATTGGCGCCACCGCCGCCCCCGGATTCTGCGCCAGGCGTAGCTGGCCTTGGGCGCTCAGTTGCACATCGAGTTTCTGCTCGCGCCCGGACAGATTGCTCAGGTCCAGGGCCAGGGTGGTTTCATCACCGCCAGCGAGGAAGCGTGGCGCGGACAGCTCGGCAATCAGCGGCGCAGCAACCACCGTCTTGCCTTCGCCCATGCCGTAGTGCTCGTCGGTCCAGGCTTGCGCCATCAACCGCAGTTCGCCGTTGAAGTCGGGGATATTCAGGCTGACTTCGCCTTCACCCTGCTCGTTCAATTTCAGCGGCTCACTCTGCAACGCGACGATCAACACGCTGGTGTCCGGACGCTTGCCGCCACCGGCCAGCGCCGCGTCACCGCCGAAGGCCAGTTTGGCC
>DASRUM010000306.1:0-2320 GCA_035655415.1 Pseudomonas sp. | reverse complement strand
CACTGCTGGTATTGCAAAGGGGCAAGTGATGATCAAGGTCGGAATCGTCGGCGGCACGGGGTATACCGGTGTCGAGCTGTTGCGTTTGTTGGCGCAACACCCGCAAGCGCAGGTCGAGGTGATTACCTCGCGCTCCGAGGCTGGCATGCGTGTCGACGAGATGTACCCGAACCTGCGCGGTCATTACGACAGCCTGGCGTTCAGCGTGCCGGACGTGGCCACCCTGGGCGCTTGCGATGTGGTGTTCTTCGCCACGCCGCATGGTGTTGCTCACGCCCTGGCCGGCGAGCTGCTAGCCGCCGGAACCAAGGTGATCGACCTGTCAGCCGACTTCCGCCTGCAGGATGCCGACGAATGGGCCAAGTGGTACGGCCAGCCGCACGGCGCGCCGGATCTGCTGCCTGAGGCGGTTTATGGCTTGCCGGAAGTCAACCGTGAAGCGATCAAGCAGGCGCGTCTGATTGCTGTGCCGGGTTGCTATCCCACCGCCGCACAGCTGGCGCTGATCCCGCTGCTGGAGGCCGGGCTGGCTGATACCACGCAAGTGATCGCCGACTGCAAATCCGGGGTCAGCGGCGCCGGCCGTGGTGCCAGTGTGGGTTCGCTGTTCAGTGAAGCCGGCGAGAGCATGAAAGCCTACGGGGTCAAAGGCCATCGGCATCTGCCGGAAATTCGCCAGGGCCTGCGCCGGGCTGCGGGTAAGGATGTCGGCCTGACCTTTGTGCCGCACCTGACGCCGATGATTCGCGGTATCCACGCGACGCTTTACGCCACTGTGGTCGACCGCTCGGTGGACCTGCAGGCGCTGTTCGAGCAGCGCTATGGCAACGAGCCTTTTGTCGATGTGATGCCCGCTGGCAGCCATCCGGAAACCCGCAGCGTGCGCGGCGCCAACGTCTGCCGGATCGCCGTGCATCGGCCGCAGGACGGCGATCTGGTGGTGGTGCTGTCGGTAATCGACAACCTGGTCAAAGGTGCGTCGGGTCAGGCGGTACAGAACATGAACATCCTCTTCGGCCTCGATGAGCGCCTGGGCTTGTCCCACGCGGCCATGCTGCCTTGACGGCGGGCTGGGAGGTTCGCCCAAGCGATCCGGGACGTGCCCGGCGGCGGCGCATGCTCGGGCTGCTGCTGGTGCTGTGCATTCCGCTGGCGTTCTATGCCGGCGGTTGGTGGCAGCAGTACAGCCAGCCTGCAGTGGTTGCGGGGCAACCGGCCGAACCGGTGCGCGATGAGCAGTTGCTACGCGAAGTCGATGAGTTGCGTCAGCGCGTGGCGGTACTGAGCAGTGCGGAAAAGGTCAGCCAGCAAGCCAACGAGCAGAGCCGTCTGAGCATCAAGCTGCTGGAAGAACAGATCTACAAACAGCAACAGGATCTGGCTTTTTATAAAGGCGTATTGGCGCCCGCCAGTCGTCGTGAAGGTTTGCGTATCAAGACCTTTGAGCTGCAGGCCACGGACAGGCCTGAGCATTTCCGCTACAAGATACTCCTTAGCCGCGTGGGTAAAGGCGAGACGCCGCTGGAAGGCCAACTGCAGGTATCGGTCGTTGGCAAGCAAGGCGAGCAGGATGCCACGCTCGAGCTGGCGGCACTGGGCGCAGACCTGCCCGATGCTCTGTCTGAGCAGCCGATAGCTTTCGCCTTCAAGCACTTCCAGGCCATCCCCGAGGCCGGACGCTTTGCCGAGCTGAAATTGCCAGAGGGTTTTATCCCGCGCGAGATCAAGGTGCGTGCTGAGGTAAAGGGCGAGAAGCCTTTACTGCGCACATTCAAATGGAACAAAGAGGAGTGACTGTTCCTTATGTGGAATAAAGATAAGGCGCGCACTGACGTGCAGCGTTTCGCGGGCAAGACCAGCCTGATTGCGGTCGGTGCCGAATTGCATGGCGATTTGCGCTTTCAAGGCGCGGTGCAGGTCGATGGCAAGGTCATCGGTAACCTGGTGGCCAGCGAAGGCATGGTGCGCGTCAGCGTGCAGGGAAGGGTTGAAGGTGAGATTCGCGCCCCCCATATAGTGATTGATGGTGAAGTGGTCGGCGATGTGCATGCCAGTGGCCATCTTGAGCTGGGCGCGCGGGCGCGGGTGCGTGGCAATCTGTATTACGCCCTGATGGAAATGGCCATGGGCGCGCAGATCGAAGGCCGCCTCTGCCGCTTGCAAGACGAGACGCGGCCACTGGAATTACCAGAAACGCTGGATGCTGCACAATAGTTGACCGCTTTTCTCGGGTAAGCGGATAATGCCGATCAGAATGCAGTATGGCGCGTAGCGCCGGGAGTTAATCAGCATGAGCGTCGAAACCTTCACCCCCAGCGCT
>DASRUM010000305.1:0-31984 GCA_035655415.1 Pseudomonas sp. | reverse complement strand
GGGTTGCACCCGCCCTACGGGAAAAACCTAACGATCCACCCGCTGCATCGCGGCCTGCTCATAACGCGGGTAAAGATGGCTAACGCTGCGAATCAGCTCGTAGCGGCTCAGGCTGACGCGGGCAAAGCGCTCGGGAATGGGCGTGCGAATCAGCTCGTTCATCTCCGCGCCCTGCTCGGCACCACCGCGCAGCAGCTTATCCAGCCAGCCGAGGTAATCGCGCATCTGCACAAAGGGCGCATTGTCACTGGCCAACGGGCCATGGCCGGGCACGATCTGCTTCCAGGGCAGTTGCTGCAACTGGTCGAGATCCGCCAGCCAGGTGTCCAGCCCCGGCGTACCCGGCGTGGTCAGGGCACGCTGGTAGAACACCAGGTCACCGGCAAACAGCACACCGCTCTGCACATCGAGAATCGCCAGGTCCGCCCCGGTATGGCCGCTCAGGGCCAGCAGCTGCAATGGCCGCCCACCCACTTCAAGGCGGCCCGCTTGCAGCGCCTCGTTGGGCAGCAGCACTTCAGTGCCACGCATCCAGTCACCCACCAGACGGTACATGTTCTCCGCCATGCTATCGCCCTGCTTCGCCAGCAGATCACGGGTGCCGGGCAAGGCGGCAATCGGCACATCACTGAAAGCCTGATTGCCCAGCACATGGTCGGGGTGATGATGGGTCAGCATGACCTTGAGCAGCGGCTTGTCAGTGACCCGGGCAATCGCCTGACGCATGGCCTCGCCGTACCGGCGCGACGGGCCGTTGTCGATCACCAGCACGCCATCAGCCGTGACGATAAACCCGGTGTTGACAATATTGCCGCCGTTGGCCTGGGAGAAGTTGTCCGTGCTGCCTTCAAACAGCCACACGCCATCGGCAATCTGCCGGGGCTGCAGATCGTAAGTGAATGGGTTGGCGTGCACGCAGGCGCTAGCCAGCGCCGCCAGTAACAGTATCCAGCGCATAAACACCTCGCGATGAAATGGGCAGCACCACCGCTCAGGGGGCGAGACGAACCTCGCTGATCTGCACCACTGGCTGGCTGTCGGTGAAATTCGGCAGGTCACCCATGATGCGCTCGGCATGCGGCGCAAAGCTCTGCTCGAACACCGCCACGCTGTCGAAGTACAGGTGCCCCATGGCGATAAAGGGTGCAGGCAGACCTGGTGTGGCGCTGGCTAAGCCGGCATCCACGGCAATGCCCTGGCAGGCGCTGCCCAGACACTGGCGAACGATCGCCATGTGCTGCTCGCAGTAATAGGTCATGTCGAAACGCACACCGGGGGTATTGGGGTACAGCACGCTGACTTTGATCATGGCAGGTCCTTGTGGCTTTCAGAGTTCGGCTTTGAATTCATTGCCGTTGTTGTCACGCAACCATAGCTCGGTCTCGACGCTGCCCTTCACATCCAGGCTGATGGTCGGGTTTTCGCTGACTGCGGGAAACAGTTCGAGGCTGGCCAGGGTGTTGCCGCTGCGGTCACGCAGCTGCGCCTGATTGAGAAAGAATTCTGGGATGCCGCCCACCAGGCCGTTGTCCATCGGGTGGGCCACCTGCACGCGCAGACGGTTGGCATCGGCCAGGACAAAGCGCTTGCCGAGCACCTCGCCCAGGTGTTCCTCCCAGCCAGGTTGGGCACGCACCACACTGGGCGCGGTACAGCCGCCACCAGCGGCCTCGATCTGCGTCGAGCCAATATGCCAGAGCCCATCACGGGTCAGCACCGCCACCCGCAGCGGCGTGGCTTGTTCCACCCGGATGCGAATAGCCAGACGCGGCAGCACCTGCTCGCCCGGCTGGAAGTCGAATATCTGGGCAATCGGGTTAAGCTCGGCCCAGGCCAGCATGCGCACCACCTGACCGTCGAAGGCACTGGCGTCGACCTGGATCGGCACCTGACGGGCATCCTCGGCAAACGGCGGCGCACTGAGCTTGACCCGCTCATCGAAGACAAAGGCTTCGCCGCCCAGCAGACGCTCGTGGTAGTAGTCCCACATCACCGACGTGACCGGGTCGCGCTGGCTGCCCCAGCTGTCCCAGGGCACGGCAAACAGCGCCAGCAGTAGAAATGAACGCCAATCCAGTTCCATCCCACACCTCCCGGTGCCGTTGACCTGCTGCCCTACTCAACCTCCTGGTACAACCCCGGCAGCTCGTAACGCAGGCCGTAGTGGCCGTAGATGCGTTTGAGCGCCCCCGCGAGAATCAGCTCTTCGAGCTTTTCTTCCAGGGCATAGGCCAGCTGCCGGTTGCTTTCATGCACGGCCATGCCAATGTCCCAGACCTGCTTGCCCATGTCCGGGTAAGCGTTCTCGGCCAGCGCCAGCTGGCTGTCGGCCGCCAGTTTGAGCTGCCAGTCGACCTCGCCACGCAGCGCCATCACCGCATCCACTTCACCGGTTTTCATCGCCGCGAACGCTTGCGGAACATTGCCGTAGTGATGGGTCTGCTGGCTGAGCATGCCGTCTTTGACTGATGACAGGTAAAAGGACGGCACGCTTTCCACCTCGACGCCAATGGGGTGGCGCTGAAACACCGCCACACTGGGCACCGCGTCCAGCCGGCGACGATCGAATGCCACCTGCCAGCGCTCGCGCTGGTAAGGGCCAAACATCACCACCAGTTCGTTGACCAGTTCGCCGAACTCGTTGCTCTTGTAGGAGAACTCGCGGTCATAGGGCACGCGCAGCATCACATCGGCCAGTTCGTGTGGGCGCAGGTAATGGCCCCGCCAGATGTAATCACGCAGGTCATCGTCGAGCTTCTCGCCCGGCGGCGCCCAGATCACCTCAAGTGTGAGCCCCAGCCCCTCAGCCAGAGCCGCAGCAACGTCATAGTCGACACCTCGGGGCTGCCCGTCCTGCTGAAAGCTGTAAGGCGCAAAATCCTGATACAGCGCCACCTTGAGCACCCCGGACTCGACAATCGAGTCATAGCTGCGCACCTGCGCCTGCAGCGGCATACAAACCGCCAGCAGTGCCGTACACAACAGCCCCAGCCACGCCAGTCGCCGAGACATGCCGATTACTCCTCGATGGCCACACTCTCCAGGTAGCTGCGCACGGCCCACAGTGCTTCCTGGCTGAGGTAGTCGGCCATTTTCGGCATGTACACCCGGCCATCGCGCACGGCGCCGTTGATCACCCGCTCCTTGAACCACTCATCGCCGGTGATGCCGGCTTCGAGCAGGCGCAGGTCTGGGGCGATACCGCCGGATTTGGCTTCCAGACCATGGCAGGCCGCACAGTTCTGGTTGTAGGCCGAAGAGCCGATCTCGATGGCGCGCGGGTTACCCCGGTACGGGTTCTCCTCAAGCCATTCTTCGCCCAGCGGATCCAGACCCTCGGTCTTCACCGCCTGGGGCACCACATCACCATGCGCCCAGAGGTTGGTCGAGAAAGCCAACAGCAGAAGAGCAAAACCGGTGTTCTTTTTAATTGTCATGTTCAAGGCCTCATCAAATGCACGCACACAGCTCATACGGAGCTTGCTTGCGAGCATCTTAGGAACAGCGCCACGCCCGCCGAATGCTGCTTTGGTGGCCCGCGACTAGTCCCTTGGTAGTAGGGCTTGTGGCCGTGTGGCAGGTGGCTTTAGCAGCAAGGCTAAGTCATGTCCGGTTTGGGCATTCTTCCCGGCGCAAGCGGGAGTTTTTCCGTTTCGGCGTAATCGGGGTGGTTTCACTATCGGCTCGCCAGGTCGCCAACAAGGCAGTGCCTGCAACCTTCACCACCACGATGGGAAACCACAACCATGACAACAAGATCGTTACCCAGCATGCCGCGCCCCGTGGCACTTGCCGTCCACAGCCTACTGCTGGCCGGTGGCCTGGCCTTGAGTGGCAGCGCCCTGGCCAAGAATGTCACCTGGGACGACATCGCCAACGACCACACCACCACAAGCAACGTGCTGCAGTACGGCATGGGCACCAACGCCCAGCGCTGGAGCCCGCTGGCCCAGGTCAACGACCAGAACGTGTTCAAACTGACCCCCGCCTGGTCGTTCTCCTTCGGTGACGAGAAACAGCGCGGCCAGGAATCCCAGGCCATCGTCCATGACGGCGTGATCTACGTGACTGGCTCCTACTCGCGGGTATTCGCCCTCGATGCAAAAACCGGCAAACGTCTGTGGACCTACAACCACCGCCTGCCGGACAACATTCGCCCGTGCTGCGACGTGGTCAACCGTGGCGCTGCCATCTACGGCGACAAGATCTACTTCGGCACCCTCGACGCCCGCGTCGTGGCGCTGAACAAGGACACCGGCAAAGTGGTGTGGAACAAGAAGTTCGGCGACCACGCCGTCGGCTACACCATGACCGGCGCGCCGACCCTGGTGAAAGACCAGAAAAGCGGCAAGACCCTGCTGATCCACGGCAGCTCCGGTGACGAATTCGGCGTGGTCGGCAAGCTGTTTGCCCGCGACCCGGACACCGGCGAAGAAGTCTGGATGCGCCCCTTCGTCGAAGGCCACATGGGCCGCCTGAACGGCAAAGACAGCACCCCGACTGGCGACGTGAAAGCACCGTCCTGGCCGGATGATCCCAACCACCCGACCGGCAAGAAAGCCGCCTGGAGCCAGGGCGGCGGTGCACCGTGGCAGAGCGCAAGCTTCGACGCAGAAACCAACACCATCATCATCGGTGCCGGCAACCCGGCCCCGTGGAATGGCTGGGCGCGTACCGCTGACGGTGGTGATCCGAAGGACTACGACAGCCTCTACACCTCCGGCCAGGTGGGCGTAGACCCGACTACCGGTGAAGTGAAGTGGTTCTATCAACACACCCCGAACGATGCC
The DNA here is from genome assembly GCA_035655415.1 of Pseudomonas sp. Lineage (GTDB taxonomy): Bacteria > Pseudomonadota > Gammaproteobacteria > Pseudomonadales > Pseudomonadaceae > Aquipseudomonas. The sequence goes on along the minus strand of DASRUM010000305.1, from coordinate 27,194 downwards.
TGGGACTTCTCCGGCAACAACGAACTGGTGCTGTTCGACTACAAGGACAAGGCCGGCAAAACCGTCAAAGCCACAGCCCACGCGGACCGCAATGGCTTCTTCTATGTCGTCGACCGGGCCAACGGCAAGCTGCAGAACGCCTTCCCCTTCGTAGACAAGATCACCTGGGCCAGCCACATCGACCTGAAAACCGGGCGTCCGGTAGAGAACGAAGGCCAGCGTCCAGCAAAACCGGAGCCGGGCGAAGCCAAAGGCAAATCGGTAGAAGTGTCGCCACCCTTCCTCGGCGGCAAAAACTGGAACCCCATGGCCTACAGCCAGGACACCGGCCTATTCTACGTACCGGCCAACCACTGGAAAGAAGACTACTGGGCCGAAGAAGCCACCTACAAAGCCGGCTCTGCCTACCTGGGCATGGGCTTTCGCATCAAGCGCCTGTATGACGACCACGTCGGCATCCTCCGTGCCATGAACCCGACTACCGGCAAGGTGGTCTGGGAACACAAGGAAAAACTGCCACTCTGGGCCGGCGTGCTGGCAACCAAGGGCAACCTGGTGTTCACCGGCACCGGCGATGGCTACTTCAAAGCCTTTGACGCGAAAAACGGCAAGGAGCTGTGGAAGTTCCAGACCGGCACCGGAATCATCTCCCCGCCCATCACCTGGGAACAGGATGGCGAACAGTACATCGGCGTGACCACCGGCTACGGCGGCGCAGTACCGCTGTGGGGCGGCGATATGGCCGAGCTGACCAAACCGGTCGCGCAAGGCGGCTCGTTCTGGGTGTTCAAACTGCCAAGCTGGGATAACAAGACCGCGCAACGCTAGGTCGCCGGCGCGCCCTACCCGTAGGGTGCGCCGCGCGCACCAATTCTCTCGTTCGGGTGCTCTGCCAGGCACCCGACTTCGTATACCTCGGTGCGCATGGCCTGCACGGCCCCGCGCACCCCACCCGAGGCCATAGCCATGAACTACCTGCCCCTACTACTGCCCACCGTACTGCTGATCCTGGGTACCGAACTGGTCAATGCCGACGAGGTGCTAACCATCAACGGCTGCCGCATCGAAGCCGACAGCCAGTGCCCCAACGCCGACCTGCGTAATGCCAACCTGAGCAACCAGGACATGCGCCGCATGAACCTGGCAGGTGCCGACCTGCGCGGTGCCGACCTGCGCCATAGCCGCCTGGACCTGGCCAACCTTGAAAAAGCCCGGCTGCAAGGCGCCGACCTGACCCGCGCCAGCCTGCAGCAAAGCAACCTGCGCCTGGCCAACTTCAGCAACAGCACCCTGGTGGCCATCAACGGCTGGGCACTGTTCGCCCAAGCCGCCCAATTCGAAGGCGCCGACATGCGCGCGGCCAACCTGGAGTTCGCCCGCCTTTCGGCCGCCAAAATGCACGCGGTCAACCTGCAGGCCGCCAACCTGGAAATGACCTGGCTGAGCAAGGCCGACCTCAAGGGCGCCGATCTCAAGGACGCCAACCTGCAGGAAGTCAAACTCTCCGGTTCCAACCTCGCCAACGCCGACCTGAGCGGCACGCGCACCCACTACGGCAATTTCCAGGGCGCCAATATGGAAGGCTGTGTGGAATGCCCCAAGGGGTGGGATTGAATGGCTGCGGAAATACGGGAGCGGGTTGATTAGATAGCTCCCACGCTCCGCGTGGTAGCTAGCTTGCGACGCTCTGCGTCGCCAGCGGATTCAAGTGCGCATAGCCTGCAAGTGGACGCGGAGCGTCGTGGGCTGCATTCCCACGCAGAGCGTGGGAACGATCAAATTAGTCGCGATAATTGAGTATTTTTATGTTCTCCACACGACTTTCAATTATTTCTATTGCCCTTTGGGATAGATCTACTCCAACGAATACGTAATCCTTGCCTTTTGGTAAGTGCTCCTCTATTAAAACAGGCAGCTTGAGAGCATCACTTAAAGCAAAGAAGTCTGGAAATATCACATATACTGTGTCGCAGAATTCAGCGACTTCAAATTTTACCCCTTCCTCCCAGTAATACTCTCTTGGAATTTCAATATGGCAAGGCGTTAATTCCTTTATGTCATTTGGGCTGGACACTATTGAGAAGATATAGTTATTCTTATTTCCATCATTGTGGAACGAAAAATAAACTGACCCTGCATGATTATTAACTAACTCATCGATAGAATGAAAGCCGCCGCCTTGATGGTTCTCAGTAAAAATTTTTATCGGATCATATTTTGTACCATCATCAGTTAAAACAATTGATTTTGGTTTTATTTGTATAGAGAGACATGATGCTTTTCCGTGCCCAAATGCATTTCTTGTCAGTTCTATTAGTGTGTCGCGGATGGCTTGGCTTTCTGGTTTCCCCCAGACTTGGCTAACACAAGCTCTTGAAATAGCCTCGCCTATCAAGATATTTTCTTGACCTAATGACTCAAACCCAATCTTGGTCTCTGGTAATGGAATACATTTAAAGCTCTCAGGAGGCAACTCAATTCTTTTGCCAAGTTGCTGCCACAATCTAGCCCTTAATTCAGAAATAACTTTCCATGTTTTTAGTTGCTCTACTGTATATGTAGCCTCATCAGTATCAATTAACTTTCCATGCGAATAGCACATCCAGATGCCATTAGAGATTTCAGATAATTGCGCATCCGACAATTGCAAGTTGACTCGTCTAGCGCTTGGACCATTGGCCGCTGCATAGATATGGCATGCCATTCCAGTTTTACTGACACTTGAATCAGACTCGGAGCTGGGCCCTTCAGTAATAGCATCGCACCCGGGAAATGAGCAGCTATTCCCTGCTCTTTTTGCCAAAGCTTGCTTTGTCGGCTCAAGAAAATTTGCTCTATTACTCATATTTAATTCGTATAACCGTGATTAGACAGAATTCCACATTAATCCATTAAACGAGAACCCGGTCTAACACCGCATGCCCGCCATGGCCCAGTGCCATCAATCTACACCGAATCAACGGCGTGCGGCGAGCCCGCAAGCCGCGGCCAGTGTTATAGGGAATTGTGCTTTTGCCGCACTGATTATGGCTGGGTAGAAAGTGGTATCGCCTTCAGGCCATTGCAGCCTGGCGACCTTGCCGTCTCAGCGTGTAGGTTGGGTTAAGGAGCAACGCGACGAAGCCCAACGAGACATGCCACTGTCTGTTGGGCTTCGCTGCGCTCAACACCAACCTACGACTTATCGCCTCACAGCAGGCAATGGCTAAATAGCCAAATTCTTGGTGCGCACGGCGCACCCTACGATGGGCTCATCCTGAGCTAACTCCCAATATCCTGAGCAACCGCCCTAGGCGCTCTCCAGCCCCACCCGGATCACGCCGGTGTCGATGGCCAGGTGCACCAGCTCGGCCTGGGAGCTGACCTGCAGTTTGCTTTTGAGCAGGGTCAGGTAGTTGGAGACGGTCTTGCCGCTGATGCACAGCCGCTCGGCGATCTGCCGGCTGGGCATGCCTTTGGCCAGCATCACGAATATCTCGAATTCACGTTGGGTCATGCCGCGCAGGCGCGGATCACTGCTGCCCTCACCCAGGGGGTTACAGGCCAGGTGAGTGGCCAGGCTCTGCTCGATGTAGGCATGCCCAGCCAGGGTGCGCTTGACCGCTTCGACCAGCACCTCCGGCGAGGAAGTCTTGGTCAGGTAACCCAGTGCCCCGGCATCCAGGGCCTGGCGCACCAACGGCAGTTCGTCGTGCATGCTGAAGAACAGCACGCGCAGTTGCGGCAGGCGCTGACGCAGCCGGCGGGTGGCCTCCAGGCCGCTGATGCCGGGCAGGCCGATGTCCATGATGACCAGGTTGGGGATTTCCTCCTGGACCATCTGCAGAGCCTGCTCGCCATCGCACGCCTCGCGCACCTGCACGTCTGGCAACAAGGCCCGCAGCAGGCTGGCATAGCCCTGACGGACCACCGCATGATCATCGACCAGAAGTATCTTCATCACTCGGGCTCCGGCAATGCCAGAGTCAGGCACAGCGCCCACCCGGCGTGAGGACGGCTGTGCACACGCAGCACGGCGCCCAGGCTGCGCGCACGCTCGTGAATCGAACGCAGGCCAATACCCGGACGCTGCGGCAGCTGGGCGCCACGGCCATTGTCGCGAATAAACAGGCGCAGTCGCTGGCCCTGATAATGCAGGCGCACGCGCACTTCGCTGGCCTGGGCATGCCGGGCCACATTGGTCAGAGCCTCCTGCACCAACCGGTACAGATGCGCCTTGGTCGGCAGCGGCAGGCTCGGCAAATGGCGGCTGAGCATGACCCGGCATTGCACGCGCTGCGCGGCCTGCCAGTTGTCAGCGAGCAGTTGCAGCGCCTCATCCAGTTCGAGGCGCTCCAGCACCACCGGGTAGAGGTCGCGGATCAGGGCGCGAAAACCTTCTTGCAAGCGCTGACTATGGTTGTCCAGATGCTGGGCCGTGAGGCGCACCTGCTCGGGCTGATCGGCCACCGCCTGCAACAGGCAGGCCTGGGCACGGATGCCACTGAGGTACTGACCAAGGTCATCATGCAGGGTCTGCCCGAGGCGGGCGCGCTCGCGCTCCTGCAGGGCCATCAGCGCCTGGGTCAGTTCGGTGTTGTCGGCCTGCACCTGCTGCAGGGTGGTGGCCATGGCATTGAAATGCCCGGCCAATTGCCGCGCTTCCGGCAAGCTGTGGGCAGGCAGACGCGCGTCGAGCCGGCCCTGAGTGACCTGATGCAGGCCTCCGAGCAGTTCATCCAGCACCCGCAGGCCACGGTGCACGGCCCAGCGAATCGCCACCAGGCTGATCAGCAGCGCCAGCAGGCAGAGCAGCAGCAACTGCAGCAGCGAATCCCAGACCTCATCAATCTCGTCCGTCGGGTCGACAGCAATCTGCAACAGCCGACCATCCGCCAGTTGCACGCGGCGCGGGCGGTGCTCAAGGGGAAACAGGCGCTGCCCCAGCCACTGATCGAACGAGGCGTCTGGCGTTGTAGCAGGGGCCGGTAGCCACTGTACGCGGACATGCCGCAGGTTGCCGGTCAGCCCGCTCTGCAGGCTGGCCGGGTCGCGCCGGGCCGCCTCGTGCAAGTATTCCACCACAGCCTCGGCAGCCTGCACCTCACGCTGCACATCTTCGCGGGCCTGGCGCAGCAGCAGCGCCAGCCCCACCACGCTGACCAGAACGAAGAACAGCGTCACCAGCAGGTAGATGCGCCACAGAACGGACACGTTACTTGACCACGAAATGACCGAGCATGCCCTTGCCTTCCAGGCCCTTGGCATAGAAGCGGAACGTGCCGGGCTTGATCGGTACGAAGAAGATCTCCGCTTCGCCGGCGTCCTCGAATTCCAGTTCGATGAGGGTGATCGCCTTGATCTCAACACCGCCAGCTTCGACCTTGCGCAGGTAGATCGAGGTGGCGAACTCGGGGGCCTGAAAGGCGTATTCCTTCTGCCCGCTGGCGATGATCTTGAGCTGGTAGGCCTTGCCGGTTTCCAGCTGATATTCGCTCTGCGACAGGCTGTAGTCGCTGGCTTCGCTGCCCAGCAGCAGGTCCGGCAATTTCTCGGTGCGCCGAGTCAGGTCGCCTGCGGCATAGATGCTGTCAAAACCGATCAGGCTGCTCAGCAGAATCAGCGCCAGGGCGAGTGTTTTGAGCGTGCTCATGGAGGGTACCTGTTCTTGTTTTATGGGATGGGATCATCCTAAAACGCTGGCGCACCCGCCGACTTACTACCTTGGTACTGGCGTACTGGTACTTTGGGCATATTTCCCGAATACCGGGCTGTTCCTATGCTGGCAACACCTAGCCAGGAGTCGCCCCATGCAGCGGATCAACCCATCACTCATGCTGTGTGCCGCCGTGCTGTGCAGCCTGGCGCTGCCATGCCTGGCCACTCCGGCCGCAGACGTATTGCAGGTGCGCATCGCCTACCTGGGTTACACCCCGGCCAGTGGCCCACTGCTGTCCAATGTCATCCCCGAACCGAGCGACGCCGGCCGCCGAGGCGCCGAACTGGCGATCAGCGACAGCAACAGCACCGGGCACTTTCTTAAGCACAGCTACCAGCTCGATGTGGCCGAACATACCGATGGTGCGAGCCTGCTGACGGCAGCGCGCGAGCTGCACGCGCAGGGCGTGCGTTTATTCGTGGTCAATGCCCCGGCCAGCAGCCTGCGCCAGCTCAGCCAAGCGCTGCCGGACAGCCTGCTGCTCAACGCCGGCAGCGCCGATGACAGCCTGCGGCAACGTCAATGCCTGAACAATGTGCTGCACACCCTACCCAGCCGCGCCATGCTGGCCGACGCCCTGGCGCAGTTTCTTGCAGTGCGCAAATGGACGCGCTGGCTGTTGATCAGCGGCAGTACGGAAGACGACCAGGCCTATGCCAGCGCCCTCAAACGGGCCGCTAAACGCTTCGGCCATCGCATCGTCGCGGAAAAAACCTGGAGCTTCGACAATGACCAGCGCCGCAGCGCTCAGGCGGAAATGCCGCTGTTCACCCAAACCACGGAGTACGACGTGGTGCTGGTGGCCGATGAGCGTGGTGACTTCGGCGAGTACCTGCCCTACAACACCTGGTACCCGCGCCCGGTGGCCGGCACCCAAGGCCTGACCCCGACCGCCTGGCACAAGACGGTGGAAACCTTCGGCGCCGCGCAACTGCAGAAACGCTTCGAGGCGCTGGCCGGGCGCTGGATGAACGACCGCGATTTCGCTGCCTGGATGGCCGTGCGCAGCATCGCCGCCGCCGTGACCAAGCTGCGCGCGACCGAGCCGCAGGCCATCCGCAACCTGGCGCTGACCGCCGAGCTGCCGCTGGACGGTTTCAAGGGCCGCAAGCTGAGCTTTCGACCGTGGAATGGCGAGCTGCGCCAGCCAATTCCGCTGGTACAACCACGCGCCCTGGTCAGCACCTCGCCGCAGGACGGTTTTCTGCATCCGCACAACGAGATGGACAGCCTAGGGTATGACCAGGCGGAGGTGAGCTGTGACCTAACCCGCGGTGGGCAAGGCACACCCTACAGCCCGTAACCCACCCACCGCCGTAGGGTGCGCCGTGCGCACCAACCACCACACCACCGATAACAACAAGAGGATCAACCCCATGCGTCTGACTCACCTTGCCTGCGCCATCGCCCTTGGCCTGGCCAGCCACACTGCCCTGGCCACCACCGCCTATGTGTCCAACGAGAAGGATGACAGCATCAGCGTCATCGACCTCGGCAGCCTCGAAGTCACCGCAACCCTTGATGTGGGCATGCGCCCCCGCGGATTGCTGCTGTCCTCCGATAACAAGCTGCTGTACATCTGCGCCAGCGACTCGGACCGCGTGCAGGTGATGGACCTGGCCACGCGCACGATCATCAAGGAGCTGCCCTCCGGCGCCGACCCCGAACAATTCGCCCTGCACCCCAACGACCGCTGGCTGTACATCTCCAACGAGGACGATGCGCTGGTTACCGTGGTAGACACCCAGAGCGACGAGGTGCTGGGGCAAATTGATGTCGGCGTTGAGCCCGAAGGCATGGCCGTCAGCCCCGATGGCAAATGGGCGGTCAACACCAGCGAAACCACCAACATGCTGCACTGGATCGACACCACGACCCAGCAACTGGTGGACAACACGCTGGTCGATCAGCGCCCACGGCACGTGGAATTCGACAAGAACGGCAAACGCCTATGGGCCTCGGCTGAGATCGGCGGCACGGTGAGTGTGATTGATGTGGCCAGCCGGCAGATCGAGAAGGTGCTGACCTTCCAGATCAAAGGCGTGCACCCGGACAAGGTGCAGCCGGTGGGAGTCAAACTGAGTGACGACGGCAAGTACGCTTTTGTCGCCCTCGGCCCGGCCAACCATGTGGCAGTGGTCGATGCCAAGAGCTACGAAGTGCTCGACTACCTGCTGGTCGGCCGACGGGTCTGGCACCTGGCCTTTACCCCGGACCAAAAACGTCTGCTGACCACCAACGGGGTCAGTGGCGATGTCTCAGTGATTGATGTCGATACGCTCAAGGTCAGCAAGTCGATCAAGGTCGGCCGCTACCCCTGGGGCGTGGTGGTCACGCCATGAATGCCCTGCAGCTGGAGGGCGTCAGCTTCGCCTACGGGTCACGCCCGGCGTTGCAGGAGGTTGCCTTCAGCCTGACTACGGGCCGCTTCGCCGCGCTGCTGGGGCCCAACGGCGCCGGCAAGTCGACGCTGATCGCTCTGCTCACCCGCCTTTATGACCTGCAGCACGGCGACATCCATATCTTCGGCCATAGCCTGCGTACCACCCCGCGTCCGGCGCTGCGCCAGCTGGGCGTGGTATTCCAGCAAAGCACCTTGGACCTCGACCTCTCCGTGCAGCAAAACCTGGCCTACCACGCAGCCCTACACGGCGTTAGTAAGCGCACGGCACAGGCGCGCATTGATGAAGAACTTGAACGCCACACTTTGACAGAGCGCCGCCACGAGAAGATCCGCGCCCTCAACGGCGGTCACCGCCGACGTGTGGAGATTGCCCGTTCACTGCTGCATCGCCCACGCCTGTTGCTACTCGACGAGGCCAGCGCCGGCCTCGACCCGGCCAGTCGCCTGGCGCTGAATCAGCATGTCCGTCAGCTGAGCCGCGATGAAGGCTTGAGTGTGCTCTGGACCACCCATTTGCTCGATGAGATCGAGCCAGGCGACGACCTACTGATCCTCAACCACAGCCGTCTGGTCGCCCAGGGCCAGGCCGAAGACTTTGGCCATGATCTGGCCGCCAGCTTCGCCCGCCTAACCACGCCATGCGCGTAGGGTGCGCCGTGCGTACCGCCATGAACTCAGGCAAGAATCAGGTGCGCACGGCGCACCCTACGGAGAGTTGTCGATGAACACTTACTGGTATTGCCTACAAGGCATCGTGCAGCGCGAGTGGCTGCGCTTCGTACTGCAACGCTCGCGCTTCCTCAGCGCGCTGGTGCGGCCGTTGCTGTGGCTGCTGGTATTCGCCGCCGGTTTTCGCGCGGCACTCGGCATCGCCATCATCGAGCCCTACGACACCTACATCACCTACGAAACCTACATCGTGCCGGGACTGGCCTGCATGATCCTGCTGTTCAATGGCATGCAGGGCTCACTGTCGATGGTCTACGACCGCGAGATGGGCAGCATGCGCGTACTGCTCACCAGCCCACTGCCACGCGCCTTTCTGCTAGCCGGCAAACTATTGGCGATTGCCCTGATCTCGCTGCTGCAGGTCTACGCCTTTCTCGCCATTGCCTGGGTCTATGGCGTGCAACCGCCGCTGTGGGGCCTGCTCAGTGCCCTGCCCGCCCTGCTGCTGGTGGCACTATTGCTCAGCGCGCTCGGCTTATTGCTGTCAAATGGCATACGCCAACTGGAGAACTTCGCCGGGGTGATGAATTTCGTCATCTTCCCGCTGTTCTTTCTGTCGTCGGCGCTTTATCCGTTATGGAAGATGCGCGAGGCCAGCGAGTGGCTGTACTGGCTGTGCGCCCTCAACCCCTTTACCCATGCCGTGGAGCTGGTGCGCTTTGCCCTCTACCAGCGCTTCAGCCCGCTGGCACTGGCCGTGTGCCTGGGCCTGACCCTGCTATTCGCCGTGCTCGCGGTGCTGACCTTCAACCCTCAGCACGCGGCGCTGCGCAAGGGTAATGGCTAGCTCGCGGTCTTGCGCGTGGCACAACAGGGACATTGGCCGATCTACTACTTTGGTACTGGTTTTCCTCTCCAACGTAGAATTCCCAAAGCATCGGTCTTGCCCTGTAATAGGCCAATAAAAAGAACCGAGAAGAAAGGCGATGAAACACTGGCCAAAGGCCCTGATATTGATTGCCAGCCTGTTACCGACCAGCCCTGTACTGGCCGATACTCCCCTGTTCTCTGCCGATGGCTACCGTCTGAGCCATTACCGTAGCCCCACACCCCTGACCAGCGAACACGCACGCATCCTGGACACCGCCGCCCTGCAACAGTTACTGCGCGAACAGCCCGGCACCCGACTGATCGATGTCTATCGCAGGCAATGGCTGCATGGCCAGTTCATCGAAGACGAAACCCACGCCAACCTGCCAAACAGCCTGTGGCTAGCCAACACGGGTGACGGTGAGCTGAACGCGCAGTGGCAGACCTACTTCCACCAGCACCTGACCCAGGCCAGCCAGGGCAATCGCGCCTGGCCCTTGGTGTTCTACTGCCGCTCCGACTGCTGGCTGGGTTGGAATGCAGTAAAACGCGCCCATCATCTGGGTTACACCAACCTGTACTGGTACCGTGACGGCATCGATGCCTGGCAACAGGCCGGTCTGCCCCTGATACCGGCACAACCTCTACCCTTGCTGCGTTAAACCATGCGTTACGGCTGCAACCCCACCATAATCAAAACAACGAGGTGATAAGGCCATGTACAAAATTCTGATTGCCGATGACCACCCGCTGTTTCGCGAAGCCATCCACAACGTCATCAGCGACGGCTTCCCAGGCAGCAACATCATGGAAACCGCCGATCTCGACAGCGCCCTGGCACTGACCCAAGAGCATGACGACCTAGACCTGATCCTGCTCGACCTGAACATGCCCGGCATGCATGGCCTAGGCGGCCTGATCAACCTGCGCAACGAGGCGCCGACCATCCCGGTGGTGATCGTCTCGGCCGAACAAGACAAGCAGATCGTCCTGCAGGCCATCACCTACGGTGCGGTTGGCTTCATCACTAAGTCATCACCACGGGCGCAGATGACTGATGCCATCCAGCAAATCCTCAATGGCAATGTCTACCTGCCACCGGACATCATCCGCACGCAGAAAAGCGGCTCGCAGCGCAGCCACACCGACCACCACAGCTTCCCCTCGGAGCTGCTGCAGGCCCTGACCCGCAAGCAGTTGCTGGTACTCGAACGCATGACCAAGGGTGAGTCCAACAAACAGATCGCCTACAGCCTGGACATCGCCGAAACCACAGTGAAGGCCCATGTTTCGGCCATCCTGCGCAAGCTCAACGTGCACAACCGAGTCCAGGCGATTCTCTCCGCCGGGGATATCGACTTCACGGCCTATCTGCGCCGTTAAGGGACCTTGGTGCGCGCGGCGCACCCTACGTGTAAGGCGCGCACTCTTATACCTATGTCCGGCCGCAGGTCTACGCTCTTTCGTAGGGTGCGCCATGCGCACCAATGCCGTTACACAACTCAAGACGAGGACAAGGAATGTCCAATTACCGCCGCGCGCACGAGGGTCGGCTGTATTTCTTTACCCTGACCACCGAACAACGCCGTCCACTGCTCACCCAACCCGAACTGCGTATCGCCCTACGCCAGGCCATCGAACAGGTGCGCCAACGTTATCCCTTCTCGATCCACGCCTGGGTTCTTCTACCCGATCACCTGCACTGCATGTGGGCGTTACCCGAACACGATACCGACTATGGCCGACGTTGGTCGTTGATCAAGCGTCAGACCAGTCAACAATTGGCGTTACCCGGCACCGTCAGTCTCAGCCGGCACCTGCGCCGTGAATCGGGGCTGTGGCAACGACGCTTCTGGGAACACCAGATCCGAGACACGCAGGATTACCAGCGGCATCTGGACTATGTGCACTGGAACCCGGTCAAACATGGCCTGGTCAACCGGGTGGCTGACTGGCCATGGTCCAGCTTCCACCGCCTGGTAAGGCAGGGCCTTTATCCAGCCGACTGGGGAGGTGGAAGGTCTGATGAGGGTGATTTGGGCGAATGACGGTGCGCGCGGCGCACCCTACGGTCGACGGGCGTCTTACTGGCGTAGGGTGCGCCACGCGCACCGGCTACTCCCGCCGCTCCAGCAAATGACTCATCGCGGTTTTCAGCTTCATCGGCCGCACTGGTTTGTGCATCAGGGTGTGGCCCAGTTCGCGCATCTGTTGCTTGAGTTCGTTGCTGTAGTTGGCGGTGATCATCAGCGCAGGCAAGGGTGAGCTACGTCGGGCATTGATCTGTGCCACGGCATCCACGCCGTTGTGGTCATCATCAAGGTGGTAATCGGCGATCAGCAGGTCGGCATCAGCGTGGAAGTTATCGACCTGGCGCGCCAGGTCCTCTTCGGACAATGCCGTGACCACCTGGCAGCCCCAGGTTTCGAGCAGCGTGCGCATGCCTGCGCAGATCGCCGCATCGTTATCCAGCACCCAGATGCGTGAACCGCTAAGCCGCTCTACCAGCGGATTGGGCGCATCCATCACCGCGCGGGTTCGCGGCGCAAGACTGGTCAGCGGCACTTCGATGGCAAACATCGAGCCTTTTCCCTGGCGCGAGGCCACGCGGATGCGGTGGCCGAGCATGCGGGCAATCTTCTCGACAATTGCCAGCCCCAGGCCCAGGCCGCGGTCCTGCTTGCGGTGGCTGACGTCACCGCGTTTGAACTCTTGGAAGATCTCGCCGAGCTTGTCATCGGCGATGCCAATGCCGGTGTCCCAGACCTCGATCGATAGGCTTTGCCGACGCCGCCGGCAGCCCAGCAGGATACGTCCGCTAGAGGTGTAGCGAATGGCATTGCTGAGCAGGTTGCGCAGGATGCGAGCAAGTAGCTGAATATCACTGCGCACCAGTGCTGAGCTGGGGATGAAGTCCAGGCGCAGGCCTTCGCTGCCGGCGATCTGGTGGTATTCGGCGGCGAGGTTTTCCAGCAGTTCGCCGACCGCGAACGGCGCGATATCGGGCTTGATCACCCCGGCGTCAAGCTTAGAAATATCCACCAGGGTGCCGAGCAGGCTTTCCACATCCTCCAGCGAGTTGCTGACATTGCGCACCAGGGTCGCACTGTCGGCCAGGTCAGGCTTTTCCAGTAGCGCACTGGTAAACAGCCGCGCCGCATTGAGCGGCTGCAACAGGTCGTGGCTGACGGCGGCGAGGAATTTGGTCTTCGACAGGTTGGCCTGTTCCGCCTCGCCTTTGGCCTCACGCAGGCGTGCTTCCATCTGCGTGCGCTCATCGATCTCGCGGCGCAGCTGGCTATTCAGCTCGGTCAGCTCGGCAGTACGTTCACGCACCCGCTGCTCCAGGTGCTGGTAGGCCTGGTGCAGGGCCTCGGCAGTGCGCCGACGCTCGGTGATATCGCGGATCAGCACGAAGATGCCGACAACCTCACCACTGGCCTGGCGGTTGGGCACGTAGGAACGCAGCATGTAGCGCTCCTGGCCATGGTGGTTGGTTTCAGCGAATTCGAAGGTCACGCTTTCGCCAGATAACGCCCGCTCGATAAACGGCTCCAAGCGCCGGCAATGCTCCTCGCTGTGCACCACCCGCAGGCTTTGCCCAAGCATCGCGCTACGAGGCCAGCAGTACCATTCCTCGTAGACCTTGTTGGTGAACTGGTAGACCAGATCCGCCGTGAGGTAGGCGATCAGCGCCGGCACATGGTCGGTGATCAGGCGAATCCAGCGTTCGCTTTCGCTCAGAGCCTTGGCATGACGGTGTCGCTCGGTGATGTCAGTGAAGGTATTAACGAAGCCACCTGTGGGTAGCGGATGGGTGCGCACCTCCAGCATGCGTCCGTCAAACAGGCACAACTCCAGTTCCTCGATCAACCGGCCGTTGGCATCGCGGCTGGCGGGCGTCAGCAGTTCCAGCTCGCTCTCAGCCATTACCTCGGCAAACGGCCGGTGAGCACTGATTGGAGCCAAACCGCAGAGGTCGAGAAAACGGTGATTCCACAATTCCAGCTGACCGTCTGCATTGACCATGGCCATGCCCTGGGACAGGTTATCCATGGCCCGTTGCAACAACCGCGACTTCTGCGCTAAGGCCTGCTCGCGGCGCATAGTTTCGTTGAGTTTGACCTCGGTGATATCGGTGTAGAGGATCACTAGCCCGCCCTCGCGGGTAGGCCGCTCGCTGACCTGTACCCAGCGTCCATCCTGCAGACGATAGAGCATGTTGTCGTCGCGGTTACTGCGCTGCTCTTCAACCACCAGGCCGGTGCTTTTGCTCAGGCGCTTGATTTCGGCCAGGCGAGTGCCGGCGCTGATCCGTGCCCGGCTGCCAGCCCAGAACGACTTGAAGCGGCTGTTAAACAGTACGATGCGCTGCTCACGATCAAACAGCACGAAGGCATCGGAAATACTTTCGATGGCATCAATCAGGTGCTGGTGGGCCGTCTCCGCACGCAGACGCGCGTCACTGAGCAACTGGTTGCTGGACTTCAGTTCGGCCATGGCCTGGTTGAGGGCATCGGTGCGCTCACGCACCTGCTCGGCCAGCACCACCGAATGCTGGAACGCGGCGTAGCCATCGTTACCACGTGAATGCACCGACTCGACTCGCTCGATTAGCGCGCTGTTGATCTGCCGGAGTTTGCCGTTTTGCCGTTCCAGTTCCAGGCAACGGGCTTGCAGCTCGGCAACATCAGCCGCGACCGGGACGGCCAATGGCGACTCCGGTGAAGGTCTGGTTGATGTGCATACCATTGAACTGCTCTCCGTAGGTGTTGAAGCCGATCACGTTCTGGCTGCGCAGAAAGGCCGAGACCGGCTCGACCCCGTCGCGCCGTTCAATTTCCAGGCGGCGCAGAAAGCAGTCGCAACCTATCGTCAGCAGCAACGGGCCGAGCCGCTCACGCAGGCCTTCGAATACCCCCTGCAAATCCGGCAGCAGTGGCCCAGGCTGCATGGCGGTGAGCACGATGCCGTTCTCTACCGCGCAGTAGAAGGTCAGGCTGAGATCATCATTGACCCGCTGAATTGATCGCACGTAGTACTGGCCACCAATTCGTACGGCCAGTGGATGGGCGGCAAAAAGGCGGTGGTCGAGGGCGGCAAGCGGCACCCCGATCAACTCGGCATACTCCAACGCAGCCGGTGCGGCATTGAGTTCATACACCCGCCGACTGGTGCTGTCGGCACGAGTCACTACCAGCTTCTCGCTGCGCGGTAGGATGTGGTGGGTGCTGAACACCTCGAAATCCAGCCAGGTATTGAATAGCACCACCACGGCGGCCCCGGTGTGGAACTCGCCGCTGTAGTAGACGTGGGTATGGGTCAGGTGATTGTCATCGCCGGCCGAACCGCCAAAGTGCGGAATGCTGCCAAACGCCGCGCTCAGGGCGCCGAGCACCACCTCCTCGCGACTGGACAGGCCGTCGAGCAAGGTTAGGGCGAAACTGTGGCCCTTGATGGCCGCCAGTTCATTGTTGCGGCAATCACTGACCAGACGTTCAACCAACTGCTGTGCATCGATGAGGCTGAAGCGCTCCATCTCGTCGATCAGCGCACTGGCAATCGAGAAACTACGGTGATCAAAACCGATCGCGCTGACGCAGCCACGGTCATAACCTTGGGCGGTGATCTCCCCCGCACTGGTGCAGCCCACTAGGTTAATCCCGCCAAAGTATTGGTCCAGCGCCTCGCCCAGGCCCTGCAGGTCATATTCTGCCGAGCAGAAGAACAGTACGAAGCCGAGGTGCGGATGGATCAGCTGGCGGGCCAACTCCTGCGCCACCAGCTCGACATCCGCGGCGTTGGAGGTGGCAGTCACCACACCTTCGGTAAGCGTATGCGGCATAGCAGCCCCCATGAGAAACACGATAATTACTGGGGTTATTCTACGAAGCTGACCCACCGCCCCACATGCCACTTGAGTAGCGCAGGACTAGTTCCTAAGTAGCGGGCCAGAACAACAGTGTCAGCACCAGCAGGCCAGTGTAGAAGCCGATCTCCAGGGTTTCGCTGAGCGGCTGAATGCGCCGCAGGGCACCGTAGACGTGGACGATGATCATCATCACGGCCACTGCCAGGAGCATCTCGAACACCGCGCGAATCGCCTCACCGCTCAATGCGGCGCGCAGCATCATGGCTTCGAGAATCAGAATAAAGGCGCCCAGGCAGCGCCCGAAGTACACCGCCAGGTCGGTGTGGCTGGGCAGCGTCCAGCCCATCAGACGGGCCCAGACCAGCGGGATGCAGAAAATCGGTAACGCAAAGACCAGGGTGGTGGCCAGGGTCAGCCACAGCAGGTATTGCTGGGCATGCGCACTCCATAAACCGAGCATGGTGTCGTCCTTGGTATCAGGTAAGGGTTACAGGCAACGCATTAGCACGAGTGGCAATGCGAGCAGTACGCTGCTGCAGGGCAGCAGAATCAGCAGTGCATCCAGGGGCATGGCAACCTCCAGGTAAAAGCCGGGCAAGGTCTGCCCGGCCTGTGCTGCATGCTTACCAGCTGAGGACGGCACCCACCGCGAAGGTGTTGGTGTCCTCACCCAGACCGCTGCCCTCGGCGGCATCGATCTCGTACTGGTTGTACTCGGCCACCAGCTTGAGGTTGTCATTGATGGTGCGGAAGTAAGCCACGCCGCGGGTCTCATAATCGGCGGCAGTGCCCAGGCCGTTACCATCATCCTCGGTCTTGCCGTAGGACAGCGCCACGCGGTTCTTGCCGAAGGTGTAGGAGCCCTGCAGCAGGTAGCCTTCGCTGTCGATCTCGCGCAGCGTGGCTTCACCGGCGTTGTTGGTGAAGAACGGGTTGATCCCTTCAGCCTGGAAGCCCGACGCAGTGACCGAGAAGCCAGCCATCTTCGCCTGCACGCCATAACCCAAGCCTTGCGAGGTCACGCTGTCGACGGCCTTGTCGGTGTTATCGGAGGTCTGATGAGCGCCGTTGAGCCAGGAATAGATGGTCGCGCCACCAACATCGAACTGGTAGCTGACCTCGGACTCGAAGCGCGGCTCTTCCTGGTAGGACTTGCCCACAGCGCTGTCATCGTTGGTGTCCACCGGGTCCATGATGCCAACTGCCACGCGTAGGCCTTCTGCCAGGTTGTTGTTGCGGTAGGTGATCTGCGACGTCGGGAACGGGTACGGGTAGCCGGTACCGATATTGCCGAACGATACGCCGGTGCCATCCACCAGGCCCAGGGTGTCGCTGACGTTGCCGTAACCGGCCAACAGTTCATCAAGGAAGATATTCGAGCGTGAGAACAGGCCGAAGTCCTTACCCACCAGCACTTCGCCCCACTCTGGCGATGCCACGGTGCCGTAGAACTGGCGCACGTCGATGGCGGTATCGGTGCCGTTGCTTTCACTGTCGTTGATGGTGACCCAGAACGACGAACGCCCGCCGAGCTTCAGGTCATCGATCTGCTTGCCGAAATTGAAGCCGATCCAGTTGGGCAGAAAGCCCATCTTCACCCGCGACTGGCGGCGGTCGAACTGCTCGCCCTCACGGTCGACATCGCTGTTCACATAGAAGGCGTTGATATAGCCATCGGTGGAAAAGGTGGTGTCGTCCTTGTCATACAGGACGATCTCGGCAGCTGCATGTTGCGCTGTCACCATGGCGACGGCGGCAGCCAGGGTCAGGGGCAGAAATCGGGTGCTGGCGATCTTGTTGTTGTTCATAACACTCTCCGCTGGATGGGACGACCGGCAACGGTCAGTCGGGTCGGAGGCGATTATCGAAAAGCCCTGACAGCCGCCATACGCTGCCATGGCCTTGATTGGCTGCTGCTTTGGCGTGTCCTGGAAGCAGCGCCGGAACGGTGTACGACCGCCTCTCCCAAAGGCCCTGACCGCAAGGATGACCGCCCAAGGTCGTAGACGGACTAATCCCTGCTCAGGCGAACAGCGGCGGTATTGGTACGGATGAGAAAACCATTGATGCGCAGGGGCCAGCCCACCGATGGGCTGAACCAAAGGGGCTCGTAACCCCAGAGAACGGAAAGTCGTGGGCAACAGCGCCAGCCCTCAGGCGTGGCCGGGCGCTGCCTCGTTGCTCAGCACGTACCAGCCTGAGGAGGCCTCAAGCAGTGCCTGCAGAGCCTGCTGTACGGTCTCTAGGCTGAGCTGCTGCAACGCCTGTTGCACGGCCTCGCCATGCGCGGCTGAAAGACCGGCAAGATGCGCCAGCCAGGCCTGCTCGGCCAGCCCGTCACAGCTGCGCGCCTGCGCCTGCCATTGACCACGCAGTGCGGTAAGTGCCGCAATCAATGCAGCCTGATCCACCCCTGCCAGCCAGGTACAGCGCGCCTGCAGAAAAACCTGAATGTGCTGCAGGATCTCTGCAGCCTTGCACCCCGGTGATTGCACACCGAACAGCACACCGCGTCGCCCCTGGATCTGCCGGTAACTGCAGAACACCGCATAACCCAGCTGCAATTCACTGCGCAGGCGCTGGTAGAACGCGCCCTGAAGCAGATGCGCCAACAGCCGCCAGCAGGCCTCAGTGGCGGGCGAGTCATCCACTTGCGGGCAGAACAGCAGCAATGCACTGTCCCCGTGCGCTGCCCGTGTTCGCCAGTGCAACCCAGGCTGTAACGGCGCGATGGCCACAGACGGCCAAGGCGCGGAGGTGCGGAATAGGCTTTCGATTAGCGCCTGCCCCGGGCGATCCAGCCCCACACCCAGGGCTTCAATACGCACCTGGCGATAACGCCGTTGCAACGTGGCAACCGCCTCGTCCGCAAGATCAATAGCTTGCCCCTGCAACAGCTCGGCAGACGCGGCCAACAGCTGGCGAATCGGCATGCTCGGCGGCTCAGCGACCGCCAGTGCGGACCACTGCGCAGGGTGAGGCTGCAAGAGCGCCGGCATCAACAAGACAACCGCCCCCGGAATCAACCTGGCACTGCCCTGCAAACGAACACTCAAGCTGGCTGTCTCCGCTTCCAGACTCAGGCTGATACCCACGTGCTGCAGGTGCTGGCGCACGGCCCGCAAGCCTGTATGCGCCAGGTTGAGCAAAATGTTCGCCCCCAGTGGCTCAACAAAACAGCAACGCGCCTGCCACACTGCGACAGCGGCCGCAGGTACCGCGTAATGAACTGGCGCCGCTAGCCAGCGAAACGCAGCGGGTACGGCCAGTCTCACTCCCGGCACCTCAGCCTCTGCCAGCAAGGGATTGCGTGCAGGCAACTGCCAACGGCCACGCAAAACTGGCACAGACGACGCCGGCTCGGCACGCATTTGCAGGGGGAAACCGGCGCCGGGCCAGTGTGGCAACTCGCGGTTATCCGCCAGCAGTACACAACGCCTCTGCGGCTGCTGCAATTGCTGCAACAGCATGCGCATCGCCCCACCCTCCTTGTGCTCGGGGGCTTGCCAATTACGGGCCAACGTCAGTGGCGTCATGCCAAACAGACGCTGTTGGCAAATCTGCTGATACGCATCATGCCAAGCCACGAGGTCGGCCCGCGCACTGACAAACGCCAGCCAGTCGAGCAGTAACGCCACCGCCTCATCCGGAGCAGCAACACCATGCACACTCAACAGCAACAAAGCTTGCCCAGCGTGGCAATACAGCACCTGGGCCCGCAACAGCTCGCCCAAGCCTTGCTCACGCAAGCCGGCCTTCAAGCCCGCAGGGGCTTCATCCAGCAACCAGTTGAGCAACCAGTCCAAGGCGCTGTCCGCGCGAGCCTCAGGCAATTCCAGCGCAAACCCCACGTGCAGACTGGCGGCTACGCCCGGCAGGTTCAGCCGCAGCCGTTCGGCGCGCAGCGGCAACAGCGGCGCAACCCGACTACGGACGAACACCCGCGCTTCGGGCAGCAGTTGCCTATGGCGTTGCACCAGGGCATTAAGTTGCTCCAGTGACGACGGTGCAACGATGCTCAACTGGCAATTGCCGGCGTGATAGAACGCCTGGTGAAAAGCCCTAAGCGCCTGTTGGAAGGCCGCATCTGTGACCGGTAAGGTGTCACGATTGCCTGCCTGAAACACACCACAACGATGCCCGTCGGCCAGGGCCTGACCCATCGCAGCGCCAAGCAAGGTGTCGACATCCTGGCTGCGGGCGATGAATTCGGCATGCACCACTTCTCGCTCGCGCACCTGCTCGACCTCTCCCAGCAGCGGCCGAGCCAGCATGTCCAGCAACCGCTCCAGAGCGCCTTCCAGGCATTCGGCCGGCACCTCACAGAAATACTCGGTGTAACGTGCCTGCGTGGTCGCATTCACCTGACCGCCGCACGCCTGTACAAAAGGCATCAGACGCTGCTCACCGGTAAACCCGACGCTGCCAAGAAACAGCAGATGCTCCAGGAAATGAGCCAGCCCTGGGTAAGCCAGCGGCTCATCATGGCTACCGGCATATACCCGCAAACACAGCGCCACCTGGCTCAACCAAGGCTGGCTGAACAACCTGACAGACAAACCGTTATCCAGGCGCAAGCAAACAGGGCTTATAGTCTGACTGGAGGAACAATCGAGTACATCGGGCATAACGGACAAAGCCGTAGAACGCAGTTGAAGAACCAGCATTGACCGCATCAAGCTGAGGCACAATAGTTCTTTGGAAGTAATTAATAACCGACAAGAGCTACGTCCTGGTGCTTGAGCTAGGCGGCGCATGTAAACGGGCGGGCTTCAACCGGCGCCGGGGTTTGAACGGCACAGCGATGCCCCGCGCGATCTAACGATTTACAACGTTTTCCCGCAAAAGCCCCTGAGGCATTCAGGACCATTGCGTCCTCCTTCCCATCTCTACAGAGTCCCTATGCGAGACAATGTGAGAGCCTGCTTGAACCGCAAATAAGCATTCAGCATGGCGCTATAGAACATCTGCAGGACGCTTTTATCAGCCGTCCGGACTGCCCGCCCAGTAGAGTCATTCGCAGCAGCGAACGGAAAACTCAGCACCGCTGACTTTGCGTGAGTAAAAGCAGAACCCCGCACATTTACTCAAAGATGGCCGCCCAATCAGGTTGCCGTATCGCATAGATACGCCTGCGCCACTCGTGCCGTGTTGTTGCACCCGTTTGCTGACTGAACGCTGCCAATCCCAATTGCTCATACGGTACTGACCATGCGTTTGAATGCTGCGATTGTGGTGTTGCTAACCAGCCTGGTGGCCGCGACCTATGGCTTCGGAATTTACCTGTTTGCCCAGCTCGTGCCCGACATGCAGGCATCTCTGGGTTTCGACTTCTCGTACGTGGGCAGTATCACGGCCTCGGCGCAGCTTGGTTTTCTAATCTGCGCCCTGCTGGCCGTCTGGCTGACGCCCAAAATCGGCGGCGGCTGGATGATCGTGGCATCCGGGGCGGTCTGCGCGCTTGCGTTAATGCTGATCCCCCTGTCAAACAACATCCTGGTTATCGGTGCATTACTTACCCTGCTGGCGGGCACGGCTGCGACGGTCTTTGTCCCAATGGTCGATGTCGTCGCCAGAGTTACAGCCTACCGCTACCGGGGTTTGGCCATGGGCCTGGTATCAAGCGGGACGAGCTATGGGGTCGCAATCAACAGCCTGCTGGTGCCCTTATATGCCGCGCAAGGGGAATGGCGCAGCGTCTGGTGGTGGGTAGGCCTACTGACGGTAGCCATGGCTCTTTTGGTGCTGGTGGTGTTCAAGAAAGGTGGTTTGCTCAGCCCAACCGTGACTCCAGCCATATCACCAACAGACGTCGAACTGACGGTGCCAAACAGGCGCTTAACGCTAATAAAGCCCTGGGTACTACTGATCTGGTCGATGAATTTCTTGATAGGGTTTGCCACCTTTCCGTTCCAAACCTACCTTTCGTCCTACCTGCGAACTGAGCTGGGTTTTGACGTGCAGTTCAGCGCCCAGGTCTGGGCTGTGATCGGCTTCGTTGGCATGTTTGCGGGGCTGGCAGTCGGTTGGCTCTCAGATCGCACTGGGTTACGCGCTGCCATGTTGCTGGTGTATGGCTGCGTGGTAACGGCGGCACTGATCTTCGTAATACATCCTTCGGGTTATTGGCCATTAATCGCTGCGGGGCTGTTCTCTACAGCCTTTTACCCAATCTTCGGCCTTATCCCCGCTTACGTTTCTAAGCTGGCATCATCCAGCGCGATGGCCGTATCCATATTTGGGGTCGCCAACGTGATGCAAGGCTCTGGCGGTATGCTCGGCAATTACGGGGCAGGACTGTTGGCCAATCACAGCGGCAGCTTTGCTGGGGTGTACGCCGCCATTAGCGGCGTGGGGGTATTGCTCATCGTCTTAACCCTGAAGCTGCCCAAAGAAGCTCCAGTAGCCACATCAGTGGGTTTAGCCGCGAACTATCCGACTGCGAGTTAACGTCCTGCTAGCGACCAATAAGCAATCGTGGTGAGTACGCGTTTTGATATTTCTGGCGGCAGCCTTTGGCTTACTGCGGGCATATCTGAAAGGCAGTACAGGCAGCTTTTCGAGTCGCCTTATCATCGCCTCGCGCACCGTGTCAGTGATTGAGCGACTTGGTGCCGAGCGCGAGTGATCCGTCAATCCACGATCTGTTCCACAGGAGTATCGACAGCCTTTTCCTGTAAAAGCGCTTTCGGCTTTGTCTGATTCCGTCGAGCTTGTCCGCGCTGCCGCAGAGCCTGATGCTTCGCATGCAGAGCCTGAGCCACCGTCACAATGCCAACTGCCTGGCCGGTTAAGTCCAAACGCGGCGCATTCTCCGTCATGCTTGCCCAGTATCGACTTCCTCGACACCAGGTAGCGATGCCCTGCTTGAGCTGTTCACTGGTTATTCCAAGCAGCTCTAGGTGTTGCTCAGCATCTTTGAGAATGCCTTCTTTTAGCGGAACCTTGGGGGCCGGACTCACAGGAAAGGCTAATGGGAAGTGCTTCTGCAATAGCCAGATCGCTTCTACCGCAGGATCTTGCTCATGCAGCTTCTTCTGCGGAGAGGATTTTCGCGTACGTTGCTTCGGACTATCAGTTTTTACCTGAACGTTTTCGGCCCGCAGGCGGTCGCGTAACTCAGCTAGTTGTTCAAAACCCATCGTTTAGTTCGCAGCTTCAGTTGAAATGTGGAGCAAGGTTATCCCATGCAGCCTTTTGACACAGCCTAATCAAGAGTCGGCATGATTAAGGTAAGCGGGCTCGACATAACAGTTGCTCGGCAAAGAACAGCGGAAATGGGGTAGAACCCAGTCACGAAAACCGACCAGAAGCATACACTCGCGATATTTCTAAGGTATCTGGGGCGACTCAGACCGCATCTTGAAATCAGTTCGCTCGGGCAATTCGATGTAATGCTCGTCAGTACCTAAGTCAGTCAGACAACAGCGATTCCGAAGCTGTAAACGTGCAATGCCAGTTTTCTTGATCCCTGACAAAACCTCTCGCACCTGAACAGCGTTTACTGGTGTAAGCAACGTGTCGGTAGACGACCCAAGGTGGCTCGATGGACTTCAAGGATTACTACAAGGTGCTCGGGCTTGAACCGGGGGCTGATGACAAAGCCGTGAAGACGGCTTACCGCAAACTGGCGCGCAAATACCACCCAGACGTCAGCAAGGAAGCGGATGCGGAAAATAAATTCAAGGAAGTCGCCGAAGCCTATGAGGTGTTGAAAAGCGCCGAAAAGCGCGCCGAGTACGATGAGCTGCGCAAATACGCCGAGCAAGGCCGCCCCTTCGAGCCGCCACCGGGCTGGCAACCGTCAGGTCACGCGGGGTTTACCGGTGGTAACAGCGCTGGCAGTGAGTACTCTGACTTTTTCGAGTCGCTGTTTGGTGGCGCTGGACGTTTCCAGGACGCAGGCCGCAACCGCGTGCGTAGAGGTCAGGACGTTGAAATGGCGCTGCCGCTGCTGCTGGAAGAAACCCTGGCAGATGAAACCAAGACCATCGCCTTCCAACTCCCGCAATACAGCGCTGACGGTCAACCTCTGCCGGCTATCAGCAAGACCTTGAATGTAAAAATCCCGCCTGGGGTCAGCAATGGCGAACGCATTCGCCTGAAAGGGCAAGGCGCGCCGGGTGTAGGTGGCGGCGCACATGGCGATTTGTATTTGATCATTCACTTTGTGCCCCACCCATTGTTCGATGTTGAGGGGCACAACCTGGTCCTCACCGTGCCATTGGCGCCCTGGGAAGCCGCGCTGGGCAGCCAAGTTACGCTGCCGACGCTGAGCGGCAAAATCAACCTGCGCATACCCGCCAATACCCAAGCAGGGCAACGGCTGCGGATCAAAGGCAAGGGGCTGCGCAACAAAGCCGGCGAGCCGGGTGACCTGTATGCATTGTTCAAGATCGTCATCCCGGCTCAAGCCGACGAGCCTGTGCGTGCGCTATGGACACAGCTGGCCGAGCAAGCCGCCTTCAATCCGCGCGCGCAGTGGAGCCAGTGATGAGTAGCCAGATCCTGCAATTAGACATTCACGAGTTCTGCCTGTGCGCTGAGCTGCCGCAGTCGGTTCTGCTGGAGATTGTCGAGCACGGCATCGTCGAACCCTGCGGTGCTACGCCGGAGCAATGGCGGTTTAGTAGCCATGCACTTTCCGTCGCCAAGCGGGCGTTGCGCTTACAGGTTGAACTGCAACTTGAGTGGTCGGGTGTGGCCCTGGCGTTGCAGTTGCTTGATGAAGTGGAGCACCTGCGCGCCGAAAACAGCCACCTGCGGCGTCGCTTGAGCCGCTTCGAGCAGCAGTAGCCCGCGCGGTGTGACGCCGAGTACTGCAGTACCCAATTCCTTTGTTTAGAGACTCAAGGTCATTATGTCAGTCAGTCGAAAATGGATCTTTCCTGCCGCCAGCGTTGCCGTCGTGGCAATTATCGCCGGCCTGCTCTGGTACACACTGCGCCCCGAGGGCCTGGGGGATGGCTTCGCCAGCGGTAACGGGCGGATTGAAGCCACCGACGTTGACGCGGCCAGTAAGCTACCGGGGCGCATCGCCAGTATCGAGGTTGATGAGGGCGAGTTCGTCGAGGCCGGGCAAGTGATTGCGCGTATGGACACCCAGGTACTCCAGGCGCAAGTGCTGCAAGCCCAGGCGCAAATGCGCCAAGCCCAGAACAGCAAACTGACGGCCAGTGCCCAGGTTCGCCTGCGCGAGAGTGAGAAAGTCACCGCGCAGGCCATCGTGCGCCAGCGCCAGGCGGAGGTATCGGCCGCGCAAAAGCGCCACGCCCGCAGCGCGATCCTGGTCAAACGCAATGCCATGGCGCAGCAGCAACTGGATGACGACCTTGCCAGGTTGCAAAGCACCCAAGCCGCTCTGGCGGCCGCACAGTCCCAGGTTATTTCGGCTGAGGCGGGCATTGCCGCCGCACAGTCCCAGGTGATTGAGGCGCAGTCGGCTGTGGAGGCAACCCAAGCCAGCGTCGAGCGTTTACAGATCGATATCGAGGACAGTCAGCTCAAGGCACCGCGCGCAGGGCGTGTGCAGTACCGCATCGCCGAGCCGGGTGAGGTGATCGGCGCGGGCGGTAAGGTGCTTAACCTGGTCGACCTGAGCGATGTCTACATGACCTTTTTTCTGCCTGAGCAGCAGGCCGGCCGAGTAGCGCTGGGTGCCGAAGTTCGCCTGGTGATCGATGCCGTACCGCAATATGTAATTCCGGCCGAGGTCAGCTACGTGGCCAGCGTCGCCCAGTTCACCCCGAAAACCGTAGAAACCGCCAGCGAGCGCGAAAAGCTGATGTTCCGGGTCAAGGCGCGGATTGATCCAGAACTGTTGCAGCGCCACCTCACCCAAGTGAAAACCGGCGTACCCGGCGTGGCTTATCTGCGGCTTGACCCACAGGCCGAGTGGCCTGCAGAACTGGCGATCAAGGTTCCGCAGTGAGCGCGCCTGCAGTGCCAGTCGCGCAGCTGCAGGATGTCAGCCTGCAGTACGGCAAAACCTGCGCCCTCAAAGCCGTCAGCCTGGAAATTCCCGCGCAGTGCATGGTTGGCTTGATCGGCCCGGACGGTGTGGGCAAATCCAGCCTGCTGGCGCTGATTGCCGGCGCACGCAAAATCCAGAGTGGGCAGATCGAGGTGCTCGGCGGCGATATGGCCAGCCGCGCTCACCGCCGGCAAGTCTGTCCGCATATCGCCTATATGCCTCAGGGGCTGGGTAAGAACCTCTATCCGACGCTCTCAGTGATCGAGAACCTGGACTTCTTTGCCCGCCTGTTTGGCCAGGCCGAGGCAGAACGTAAAACCCGTATTGCCGAACTGCTGCGCAGTACGGGCCTTAGCGAGTTTGGTGAGCGGCCGGCGGGCAAACTGTCCGGCGGCATGAAGCAAAAACTTGGGCTGTGTTGCGCACTGATCCACGACCCTGACCTGCTGATCCTCGACGAGCCCACCACTGGCGTCGATCCGCTGTCGCGTAACCAGTTCTGGGAGTTGATCGAGCGTATTCGCCGCCAGCGCCCGCAGATGAGTGTGCTGGTCGCCACTGCGTACATGGAGGAGGCCGAGCGCTTCGACCATTTGCTGGCCATCGATGACGGCGCCGTATTGGCCACCGGCAGCCCGGCCGAGCTGCTGCAACGCACTCAATGTTCAAGTCTGGAAGAGGCGTTTATCGCCCTGATGCCGGAAGCTAAACGCCAGGGCCATAAGCAACTGGTGATCCCGCCACGCCCGGCAGGCGAGCAGGAAATTGCCATCGAGGCGCGCGACCTGAGCATGCGCTTCGGCGATTTTGTTGCGGTCGACCACGTCGACTTCCGCATCGAGCGCGGGGAGATTTTCGGCTTTCTCGGCTCTAATGGCTGCGGCAAAACCACCACCATGAAGATGCTCACCGGCTTGCTGCCCGCCAGCGAAGGGCAAGCCCTGCTGTTCGGTCAGGTGGTCAATGCCAGCGACATGGCCACGCGCAAGCGGGTCGGCTATATGTCGCAGTCATTCTCGCTGTATGCCGAGCTGAGTGTGCGGCAGAACCTGGTGTTGCACGCCCAGCTGTTTCACGTGCCGGCCACGGAGATAGCAGGTCGGGTGACTGCCATGGCTGAGCGTTTCAGCCTCGGCGACGTTATGGAACAGCTGCCCGAGCGCCTGCCGCTGGGTATTCGTCAGCGTCTTTCACTGGCTGTAGCGGTCATCCATAAGCCAGAAATTCTGATCCTTGATGAGCCGACATCAGGCGTCGATCCAATTGCCCGTGATGTGTTCTGGCAGATGATGCTCGACCTTTCGCGTAATGACGGCGTGACGATATTTATCTCCACCCACTTTATGAACGAAGCCCTGCGTTGCGACCGCATCTCCTTGATGCACGCCGGCAAAGTGCTCGACAGCGATACGCCCAAGGCCCTGATGGCCAAGCGCGGCCTGCCAACCCTGGAGGCGACCTTCATCGCCTACCTGCAGGATGCCGTCGGCGAAAAAGCACAACAGCCCGCACCAGAAGCGGCGGCTCCAGCAGCGCAAACCAATACGCTGAAACGCAAGCGCTTCAGCCTGCTGCGTCTGTTCAGTTATACCCGCCGGGAAGCCCTGGAACTGCGCCGCGACCCGATTCGCGGCAGCATGGCGTTGCTCGGCAGCCTGTTGCTGCTGTTTATCATCGGCTACGGCATCAGCCTGGATGTCGAGAACCT
>DASRUM010000304.1:0-27083 GCA_035655415.1 Pseudomonas sp. | reverse complement strand
GCATGACCATGCGCATCGCCCTGGTAGCCTGGATGCCCATCTCTGGCTGCTGCCCGCTAATGCTCGAGTGATTGCCGGCAAGATCGCCACCGACCTGGCGCAAGCCGACCCGGCCAATGCCGCGCGTTACCAGGCCAATGCCAAGGCATTCGGCGAGCGTCTGGATGCGTTGGATCAGCGTCTGAAAACCCGCTTGAGCAGCCTGGCGGGCAAGCCCTACTTCGTTTTCCACGAAGCCTACGACTACTTCGAGGCAGCCTATGGGCTTAAGCACGCGGGGGTGTTCAGCGTGCTCGGTGAAGTGCAGCCGGGTGCCCAACACGTTGCCGCCATGCGCGAGCGCTTGCAGCAAGCCGGACCGAGTTGTGTATTCAGCGAACCGCCGTTCCGCCCGCGCCTGGCGCAAACCCTGACCGCCGGCCTGCCGGTCACCCTGGCTGAGTTGGACGCTATGGGCGGCGCCTTGCCAGTGGATGCAAAGGGCTATGAAGCCTTGCTGGAAAATCTGGCGGGCGGATTGGCGGGTTGTCTGGAGGCGCTGTAGTCAGCCTCCGTTCCTAGAACGCGAACGGCAGCGCTAGCTCAACCTGCTGACGCTGGGCCAGGCGGCGCTGGAATTCTGCCGGGTCGTGGATCAGCACTTCCTGGCCGGCGAAGGACTCGGCGGCGATCAGGCGTGATAGCCAGAAGCGCACACAGGCAATCCGCAACATGGCCGGCCACAGCTCCGCTTCCGCCGCAGTAAATGCCCGCAAGCCGGCATAGGCTCCCAGCAGCGCTTGCGCGCGTTTGCTGTCGAGGCTGCCGTCTTCGCAAGAGCACCAGTCATTCAGGGTGATCGCCAGGTCGTAGAGCATCGGCCCCGAGCAGGCGTTGTAGAAGTCGATCACCCCGGCCAGGTGGTTACCGTCGAACAACACGTTGTCGCGGAACAGGTCGGCATGCAGATTGGCCTGTGGCAAGGCAAGGATGCGCGGCTTGAGTGCGTGGATTTCCGCCAGCGCATCACGCAGCAGTGGCAGCTGTTCATCGGGCAGCTGCAAGGCCAGGCTCGGCCCTTCGGCCAGCATCCAGTCCAGCCCTCGATCACTTTTGCGCGGCAGCGGCTGATTGCGCGTGGCCAGGTGAATGCGCGCCAGCAGTGCGCCGACTTCCTGGCAGTGATGCGGATTGGCGTCGTGCACATGCTTGCCGGCCAGGCGCGGCTGCAACAGCGCCGGCTTTTCCGCCAGGCTGCGCAACGCCTCGCCATTGGTCGTGCGCAGGGCATAAGGCACTGGCAGGCCTGCGTCGTGCAGCACGTCGAGCAGTTCGATAAAGAACGGCAAGTCGGCACTCGGGCCGCGCTCGATCAGGGTCAGAACGAATTCGCCCTGCTCCAGGCTAACGAAGAAATTGCTGTTCTCGCTGCCCGCAGCAATGCCCTGGAAGTCGCGCAAGCGACCCAGGTCATAGGGGGCGAGAAACGCCTCGAGCTCGTGGCGCTCAAGCGGGGTAAACACCGACATTGCAGAACTGCCTTCTTACCAGCTGAAAATTTCCCAGGCCGGAATCAACATATCCGGGCTGTCCGAACGGACGAAGTTGCCATCGCTGCCATCGGCGCGTACCAGGAAGTACGGTTTGCCGCCTTTGGGGATGACCTTGACCGCGTAGAGAAAACCGTTGACCCGGTATTCATGGATGGTGCGGTCGCCGTCCTGGCGAATGGTGACATCCGGGTCGGCCGAAACCGGGTCTTCGGCGTGGGCGACCAGGGTGGTGAATGCCAGCAGGCTGGCGAGCAACAGGCGATTGAGTGCGCGCATGATAACCTTGTCCTTTTGATTTCAATGGTGCGGCCATTCTAACAGGCTGTTGAAAAACTACCTGCGTTGGCAATCCTGCGTTAAAAACAGGCTCGGAATGCTCATTTACAGCACGTAAACTCCGCTTCCTCGCCTGTTTTTGCCTGGTCTTGCCGGCCTCGCTTACGTTTTTAAACGGCCTGTTACCGCTGCCCCCGCCGAAAAGGTTGATCCTGCTCATGAGCCAAGCCCCTCTCGTTCTGGTTGACGGTTCGTCTTACCTTTACCGTGCCTTTCACGCCCTGCCGCCGCTGACCACCTCCAAGGGCTTGCCCACCGGCGCGGTGAAGGGCGTGCTGAACATGCTCAAGAGTCTGCGCAAGCAGTACCCGAAAAGCCCATTTGCCGTGGTGTTCGACGCCAAGGGCGGGACCTTTCGCGATGAAATGTTCGCCGAGTACAAGGCCAATCGCCCGTCGATGCCGGATGAGCTGCGCGTACAGGTCGAGCCGCTGCATGCCAGCGTCAGGGCCATGGGCTACCCGCTGCTGTGCGTCGAAGGCGTTGAGGCCGATGATGTGATCGGCACCCTGGCCCGCCAGTGCGCAGCCGAGGGGCGCGACGTGGTGATCTCCACCGGTGACAAGGACATGGCCCAGCTGGTCTGCCCGCACGTTACGCTGGTCAACACCATGACCGGTAGCGTCTACGACATCGATGGCGTGAAAGCGAAATTCGGTGTCGGTCCTGAGCTGATCATCGATTACTTGGCGCTGATGGGCGACAAGGTCGACAACATTCCCGGCGTGCCGGGTGTCGGTGAAAAGACCGCCCTGGGCCTGCTGGTAGGGGTCGGCGGTGGCCTCGATGTGCTCTACGCCAACCTCGATAAAGTGCCGGAACTGCCGATACGCGGCGCCAAGACCCTGCCTGCCAAACTCACTGAGCATAAGGACATGGCGTATCTGTCCTACGCCCTGGCGACCATCAAACTGGATGTGCCGCTGAATATCGCCATCGACTCGCTGCACCCGAGCGAGATGGATGTGCCAGCCCTGGTCGAGTTGTACACCGAGCTGGAGTTTAAAACCTGGCGTGATGAGTTGCTGCGCAGCAACCCTGCTCCAGTGGTCAAAACGCCGGTCGCAGCGCCTGCCGATGACTTGTTTGCTCTGGCGCCTAGCGCCAGTGCCGCCGCTGTAGTCGCGCCAGCTCCAGCGGCCGCTGATGCACCGACTGCCGACGCGGTAGTTAGCGAATTGCCAGCCGCGACAGCCCTGGGTGATTACCAGTGCGTGCTGACGCAGGCGCAGTTCGACGAATGGCTGGAGAAATTGCGCAACGCCGAGCTGATTGCCTTTGACAGCGAGACCACCGGCCTGGACGCGCAAAAGGCCCAGTTGGTTGGCCTGTCCTTTGCGGTTAAGGCGGGTGAGGCGGCGTATATCCCGGTCGCGCATTCCTATATGGGCGTGCCGACGCAGTTGGACCGCGATGTGGTGCTGCAGGCGCTCAAACCGATTCTGGAAGACCCGAAAAAAGCCAAGGTCGGTCAGCACGCCAAGTACGACATCAATATCCTCGCCAATGCCTCGACGCCGATCCGCGTGCAGGGCGTGGCCTTTGACACCATGCTCGAATCCTACGTGCTGGATTCCACCGCCACCCGTCACGATATGGACAGCCTGGCGCTCAAGTACCTGGATCACAGCAATATTCGCTTCGAGGACATCGCCGGCAAAGGCGCCAAACAGCTGACCTTCGACCAGATCGATCTGGCCCAGGCCGCGCCCTATGCCGCCGAAGATGCCGACGTGACCCTGCGTCTGCACCAGCATCTGTGGGCCAAGCTCTCGGCCGAGTCGAGCCTGGCCAAGGTGTTGCAGGAAATCGAAATGCCACTGGTGCCGGTGCTGGCGCGTATCGAGCGCCAGGGCGCGCTGGTGGATGCCAAGCTGCTCGGCCTGCAAAGCAACGAGCTGGGCGAGAAGCTGGTGGCGCTGGAGCGTCAGGCTTTCGAGATTGCTGGTGAGGAGTTCAACCTGGCCTCGCCCAAGCAGCTCGGGGTGATCCTCTACGAGAAACTTGGTTTGCCGGTGATCAGCAAGACCGCCAAGGGCCAGGCATCGACGGCCGAAGCGGTGCTCGCCGAATTGGCCGAACAGGATTTCGAGCTTCCCAAGGTGCTGATGCAGTACCGCACCCTGAGCAAGCTGAAAAGCACCTACACCGACCGTTTGCCGGAGCAGATCAACCCGCGTACCGGGCGCATCCACACCAGCTATCACCAGGCGGTGGCCGCGACCGGGCGCTTGTCGTCCACCGACCCGAACCTGCAGAACATCCCGATTCGCACTGCCGAGGGCCGGCGCATTCGCCAGGCCTTCGTCGCGCCCAAGGGCTACAAGCTGCTGGCGGCGGACTATTCGCAAATCGAGCTGCGCATCATGGCCCACCTGGCCAAAGACGAAAGTCTGCTGGATGCTTTCCGCCATGGCCGCGACGTGCACAAGGCTACGGCTGCCGAGGTATTCGGTGTGCCGCTGGATCAAGTTACTGGCGATCAACGCCGCAGCGCCAAGGCAATCAACTTTGGCCTGATCTATGGCATGAGCGCCTTCGGTCTGGCCAAGCAGATCGGCTGCGACCGCAAGCAGGCGCAGGCCTATATCGACGTCTACTTCGCCCGCTACCCCGGCGTGCTGGCCTATATGGAGCGCACCCGTGAGCAGGCGTCCGAGCAGGGCTTTGTCGAGACGCTGTTCGGCCGTCGCCTGTACCTGCCGGATATCCATGCGAAGAACCAGGCGCTGCGCAAAGGTGCCGAGCGCACTGCGATCAACGCGCCGATGCAAGGCACGGCGGCCGATATCATCAAGCGCGCCATGGTCACCGTGGACAACTGGCTGAGCGAATCCGGCCTGGATGCCAAAGTCATCCTGCAGGTGCACGACGAACTGGTGCTGGAGGTACGTGAGGATCTGGTCGAACAGGTCAGCGCGCAGATCAGGCCGTTGATGGGCAATGCCGCCGCACTGGATGTGCCGCTACTGGTGGAAGTGGGCGTAGGCGATAACTGGGATGAAGCCCATTAATTCGAACCCCCGCAACTTGGCTGCAGCGCCCGGCTGACGGGCGCTAAAGGCGTATGGGTATCAATACGGGCCTGCTTATAACTAATTAATTACAGCGGGCTTTTGAACTTTGCGTCTGCCTGCCTACTCAGAGCTTATGAATGGCCTAGACAACCATTCGATGCTCCTTTGTTGTGTTAAGTGTTGGCAGATTCTGGACCCCGCCCTAGCGGTTCAGATGTTGAACCCCGAAACTTCCCTCCCCCATAAGAAGTTTCGGGGTTTTTTTATGGCTACCAGCCAGCGAGCGCTTTATCAGGCGTCGACTTCTTCATCTTCCGGCAGGGCAAACTCACCCAGTTGCATCCATCGAGCCAGCACTTCCTGAGCGTCTTCGATGCCAATGCGCTTGGGCGCAGAGAACAGCTGGATACTCACGCGGTCGCCCCAACGCTGGTGAATGTCCTGGCGCACCTTGAGCAAGGTGTTCTTCGCTGCACCAAAAGCTAGCTTATCGGCCTTGGTCAGCAGGATATGCATGGGCATTTCGCTGGCAACTGACCAATCCAGCATGAGGATATCGAACTCGGTCAGCGGTTTGCGGATATCCATCATCAGCATCAGGCCGCGTAAGCATTCGCGGCTGCCCAAGTAGGCTTCAAGGTGCTTCTGCCAGTGCAGCTTGAGTGGGATTGGCACCTTGGCGTAGCCATAACCTGGCAAGTCGACCAGGCGGCGCTCTTCGTCCAGCTTGAAGAAGTTGAGCAGCTGGGTACGCCCTGGTGTCTTCGAGGTGCGTGCCAGGCTGGCGTGGGTTAGGGTGTTCAGCGCGCTGGATTTACCGGCGTTGGAGCGCCCGGCAAAGGCCACTTCATGGCCGAAATCTTCAGGGCACTGGTCAACTTTGGCCGCGCTGATAAGGAAAGTAGCCTGTTGGCACAGGCCGATAATGGGGTTCTTGGCTTGCATCTGGGTATCCGTGAGGGCGAGCGTAGGGTGGCGTTACAGGCGCGATGCCCTTGCGACATTTGCGCGCAGCCTGCCTGTTGCCGCGTAGCGAGCAAGCTGCGTCGTTTCCGTTTCAATGACGCCAGTATATAATGGCGCAGATTTTGTGTGCGCTTTCTCCCGCTGTTGGATAAGTGTTCACGGGAACGATTTAGATCATCTGCCCCTAGAAAGCAGTACGTTCCCCTCCCTGATGAGGTTGATCTGATGAAAAAATTGCTGATTGCAGCCAGTGCGTTGATGCTGTCGTTGAGTGCTCAAGCTGCACAGGACCCAGAAGCCGTCTACGCCCGTGCGTGCGGTGTGTGCCATAGCGGCGCCATCCAAACCGCGCCCAAACGTGGTGATAAAGCTGCCTGGGAGCCGCGTCTGGCCAAGGGCATGGATGCGCTGGTACTGAGCGTCACCAATGGCCTAAATGCCATGCCGCCTCGCGGCCTGTGCATGGACTGCTCGGCCGAGGATTACCAAGCCGTCATCAAATTGATGACCGAGTAAGCCCGGCTTATAAACTCTTTCTCTTAGCCGTAAATTGGATTAGCTGATGAACAAAGTACTCGTGAGTCTGCTGTTGACCCTGGGCATCACCGGCCTGGCACATGCCGCAGGCAATGCTGAAGCCGGTCAGGGTAAGGTTGTTGTGTGTGGTGCGTGCCATGCTGCCGATGGTAATAGCGCTGCGCCGAACTTCCCGAAACTGGCTGGTCAAGGCGAGCGTTACTTGCTCAAACAGCTGAATGACATCAAGTCCGGCGCGCGCCCTGTGGTGGAAATGACCGGTTTGCTGGACAACCTCAGCGACCAGGATCTGGAAGACATCTCCGCCTACTTCGCCAGCCAGCAGATGAGCGTTGGCGCAGCCGACCCGAAACTGGTCGAGCGCGGTGGCGAGCTGTTCCGCGGCGGCAAACTGGCTGAAGGCATGCCTGCCTGCACCGGCTGCCATTCGCCGAACGGCGCTGGCTTGGATGCCGCCGGTTACCCGCAACTGGGTGGCCAGCACGCAACCTACATCGCCAAGCAGCTGACTGACTTCCGCGAAGGCAACCGCACCAATGACGGCGACAGCATGATCATGCGTTCCATCGCAGCCAAGCTGAGCAACAAGGATATCGAAGCGGTATCCAGCTTTATCCAGGGTCTGCATTGATTCGCTAACACTGCGACATGCAGTAATGAAATAGGGTGGCTCAGGCCACCCTTTTTCGTTGTGGGCATCGCTACAATGCACGGAACCCCAGATTGCCTCGCGGGTCGAACTTCGGTTCGTCATCACGCACCGTTTATAGCCAAGGAGTAACGCATGCGTAACCTGATTCTCAGTGCCACTCTCGTCACCGCCAGCCTGTTTGGCCTGAGCGCCCATGCCGAGCCAATCGAAGCGGGCAAGCAGTATGTTGAGCTGAACAACCCGGTAGCGGTTGCCAAACCGGGCAAGATCGAAGTGGTCGAGCTGTTCTGGTACGGCTGTGGCCATTGCTACAAGTTTGAAGAAACCATCAACCCGTGGATCGACACATTGCCGGAAGATGTCAATTTCGTGCGTATCCCAGCCATGTTCGGCGGCATGTGGAACGTCCACGGCCAACTGTTTATCACCCTTGAGGCGATGAAAGCCGAGCACAAGGTGCATGCAGCGGTATTCGACGCCATCCACGTACAGGGCAAGAAGCTCGCCACCCCGGAAGAGATGGCCAGCTTCCTGGCGGCCGAAGGCATCGACAAGGACGCCTTCCTCAAGACCTACAACTCGTTTGGCGTGAAGAGCCAGCTGGAAAAGGCCAAGAAACTGGCCATGGCTTACCAGATCACTGGCGTGCCGGTGATGATCGTCAACGGCAAATATCGTTTCGATATCAGCAGCTCGGGCGGCCCGCAGCAAACCCTGCAAGTGGCGGATCACCTGATCGCCAAAGAACGCGCCGCGCAGTAATTAGGGCGCGCGGATAACGCGTAATGCTCAGACGCTGGCCGGCCAGACGGGTGATTGACCTGTGCGATCCACAGGTCAATCCACGTTGTGCGCCAGCGGCTGACTGGCCGCAGAATGGCAGCCTGCGGCTGCTCAGTTTCAATATCCAGGTGGGCATCAGCACCCAGCGTTACCACCACTATGTGACGCGCAGCTGGCAGCATCTGCTGCCGCATGCCGGGCGCAGCGGCAATCTGCAACGGATTGGCGATCTGCTCGGTGACTTCGACCTGGTCGCGCTGCAGGAAGTCGATGGTGGCAGCCTGCGTTCGGGCTACGTCAATCAGGTCGAGCACCTCGCGCACCTCGGCGCCTTCCCCTACTGGTATCAACAACTCAACCGCAATCTCGGCCGTTTGGCCCAGCACAGCAATGGCGTGCTCAGCCGTTTACGCCCCAGTTTGCTGGAAGATCATCCGCTGCCCGGCCCACCTGGCCGTGGCGCGATGTTGCTGCGTCTGGGCGAGGGGCCGGATGCGGTTGCCGTGGTGATGATGCACCTGTCCCTTGGTGCGCGCACCCGTACCCGCCAGTTGGCCTATATCCGCGAGCTGCTGAGCGACTATCAGCACATGGTGTTGATGGGCGATATGAACACCCATGCCAATGACCTGCTGCTGCATTCACCGCTGCGCGACCTTGGTTTGCTCGCCCCGCAGATCGAGGCAACCTTTCCCAGCTGGCGGCCGCAGCGCTGCCTTGACCACATTTTGCTCAGCCCCGGTTTGCCGCTGGAACGCTGTGAGGTGCTGTCGCAGCCGATCTCCGACCACCTGCCGGTGGCGGTGCAAATTCGTCTGCCCACTTCACTGTATGGGCCCGCAACGCCTATGCTGATTGAGCCCTGAACATGGACTGCAACCATGACCGATGATACCCAGCGCTGGAAAAGCAAGTACCTGGAAAGCCTGGAACAGCAAGAAAAGCTCGAACGCAGCTGGGCAGCCCGGCTCGACCTGCTGAGACGCGGCTTGGTGCGCAGCTCGCTGGCCGCCGAGGGCAGCGACAAATCGGTCGATCAGTGCATGCAGGAGTTGCGCGATATTCTGCGCCGCGACGATATCGACGCCGGCCTGTCGGCACTGATTCCGCGCCTGGAAAAAGCGGTGCTGGACTCGGAAAAGCGCCGGCAGGATCGCGTCGAGCAGAACATCTCCGGGGTCACCAGCCTGACCGATCAACTGCTCGCCCTGGAGCCGCCGCGCGAGGTACGCAAGGCGCTCAAGCAATTTGCCAAACGCATCGAAGAGCGCGCCAGCCAGCCGCGTGAACTGCCGGCGCTGCTCAGTGAACTCAGTAGCCTGCAGCAAAAGGCCCTGGCCGCGCTTGAGGCTGAGCCCAACCAGGCGCGTCCGGGTTTTTTGCAGCGACTTTTTGGCGGTAAAGAGGCTGCGCCCGTCAATCCTGTTGGCAGCGATCTGGCGTTGGCGGAGATAGTGCCGCCCGGCGCGTCCGCCCCGGCTGTTATCGCGCAAGCTGAAACCGCGGTACAGGCGGCCGACACTTCGCTAAACCTGCACAGCGAGGCGCCTAAACCTGTACTCGCAGCCGTTGCCACGGCAGGTGCTGAGCCAGAATCACAGACTGCGGTGGCCGAAGTGCTCAGCGCAGCAGCGGCGCCGGCACTAGTTGCATTAACCCAGGATTCCGGCGACCCGGCCTATGCTCTGCCGGAGATCCCCGAGCCGGGTTACAGCGCCGTCGCCCCGCATATCGGCGACAGTCTGATGGGCCTGCTCGACGAGCTGGAGCTGCCGGAGCGTCATCAGCCCCAGGGCGAATCGTTGCGTCAGCGCGTGCAGGGCGGTCTGAACTGGTACGAACTGGTGGCGGTGCTGGACGATCTGGCGGTGCTGGTGCTGGCCGTTACCGACAGCGGTCAGCGCGAGTTTGCCACTTATCTGAAGCAGCTCAATGAGCGTCTGGCATCGTTTCTCACCACCCTCAGCGAGGCCCATGAGGGCTACAGCGAGTCGGTGGAAAGCGCGCGAACCTTCAATCAGGAACTGCGCGAGCAGGTCAGCGGCTTGCAAGCCAGCGTGCAGGATGCAGTCGATCTGCCCACCCTCAAGCAATCCCTAGAAGCGCGCCTGGATGGCTTGCTCAGCACAGTCAGCGAGCACCAGAAGCACCGCGACGGCCATGAGGAAGAAGTAGCGCGGCGTCTGCAAAGCCTGACCCAGAAGGTCGCCGATATGGAGCAGGAAGCGCAGAGCTTCCGCGATCACCTCGAAGAGCAGCGGCAAAAGGCGATGATCGACCCGCTTACCGGCCTGCCCAATCGTGCCGGTTGGAGCGAACGTCTGGACCTGGAGATGGCGCGCTGGAAGCGCTATGGCGGCGAGTTGCTGCTGGCGGTGCTGGATATCGACCACTTCAAGCGGATCAATGATAGCTATGGCCATCTGGCCGGCGACAAGGTGTTGAAGATCATTGCCAGCGAGTTGGCCAAGCGCCTGCGCAAGACCGATTTTATTGCCCGCTTCGGCGGCGAAGAATTTGTTCTGTTGATCCCCTCAACGCCCATGGAAGGCGGTCATCAACTGCTGCAAACCCTGCTTGATGGCGTCGAGCAGTGTCCATTCCACTTTCGCGGCGAACGCGTGACCATCACCCTGTCGGCCGGCTTGACCGCCTTTGCCGGCGAAGAAGGCAGCGACAAGGTGTTCGAGCGTGCCGATCAGGCGCTCTATCGCGCCAAGAGCGGCGGGCGCAATCGGGTCGAGTTGAGCTAATTCAACTCAGGCCACTGCGTGCAGATAGGGCTTCCAACTCTCCGGAATGCTCTCCAGCTGCGGGTAACCGAGGCTGCGCAGATGTCCGCCGGCGAGCAGAAACGGGGTATGCCGCAGCGCCTGCGGCACATCGCGCAGCTCCGGTAGCCAGAGGCTGACGTACTGCGCGTCGGGGTCGTATTCACGGGCCTGGCGCAAGGTATTGAACACCCGGTTGTGCCGTGGGTCGTTGCCCACGCCGGCCGCCACGCCTGCCAAGTAGGCCCAGTTGCCCCAGTTGCTGGCCGGGTCGTAATCGATCAGGTGTTCCTCGAACCAGGCCGCGCCGTGGCGCCAGTCCTGTTGTAGGTCATTGATCAGGTAGCTGGCGACCACCTGCCTGCCGCGGTTGGACATAAAACCGGTGGCGGCCAGTTCGCGCATATTGGCATCCACCAGCGGCATGCCGGTGCGCCCGCGTGACCAGTCCTGAAAGCGTTGATCCAACTGCTGCGGCGCGCGTTCGGTGGCCTTCAGGCCGCCGGCCTTGAACAGCGCACTGCCGTGGCGAATCAGGGTCCAGCGGAAGAAATCGCGCCAAAGCATTTCCACCCACAGCCAGTGGGTCGAGTCATTGCGTTTGAATTGCGCCTCATGCCGGCGCAGCTCGGCCACCACGCGGCGTGCGGACAGGCTGCCGTTGGCCAGCCAGGGCGAGAATTTTGACGAATATTCGCTGCCGATCATGCCGTTGCGGGTGTCCTTGTACTGCCGCACGCTCTGGGTTTTCCATAGATAGTCACGCAGCCGGCCCAGCGCCGCAGGTTCGCCGCCGGAGAACGGAAAGGCACTGGCCGGTACGCTAAGCGGCTCACCCAGGCCCAATTGGAACAGTGTCGGCAGTGGTTGCATCAGCGCCAGCGCGCCATCCGGCAAACCGGGTAAGCGATCGGGGGCATGACGCGGCTGGAACACTTGCAGGCGTTCTTCCACCAGGCTGCGGAAGCGGCTGAATACAGGTGGCAGTTGCTCGATGCTGAAGGGCAGTTCATCTGGGCGCAGCAGGTTGTTGGCTGGCGCCTGTTGCAGGGGAATGTCACCGAGACGCTGGGCTACACGGGCCACCTGGGCGCGCTCGTCGGGGGCGATCTCCTCCAGGGTCAGCACCTGGTCCAGGCTGAGCTGGGTGACCAGCTGAGGAATGGCCTGTTCCGCTGAGCCGATCACCACCAGCAGGTGCGAGCCGCGCTGCTGCAATTCACCTTCCAGCGCCACCAGGCTTTCCAGTAGGAAGCGCGCGCGGTGTACGCCCATGCGGCGTAGGCCAAATTCGTTGAGCTGGAGCAGTGCCGGGTCCAGTACATACACCGGTAGCAAGCATTCGGCGGTCAGACCCGCCTGCAGGGCGGGGTGGTCATCAAGGCGTAGATCCTGTTTGAACCACAGCAGTGCGCGCATTGTGCTGATCTCCTGGTTGATACAAGAACTATACAAAAAATCCATATTTGTACAGATTTCTAGTCTAGCAGCGCCAGTCACACCTTGCCCAGGCAACAGACCGGCGTGGCGTTTCTGCCAGCTCAAAGGCGTTTTCTATCTCGATAGACACTAAACTCTGCCGATCTGTTGAGGAGTAGCTATGGATATTTTCGGCATCGCCGCGTTGATCTTTCTGGTCACCGACCCCTTCGGCAATATCGCCATCTTTATCGCCGCGCTGAAGAACGTGCCGGCCAAGCGTCGCCTGTGGGTGGCCGCGCGTGAACTGGTGTTCGCCCTGGCCCTGTTGCTGCTGTTTCTTACCTTTGGTGACAAAGTGCTCAGCGCCCTGGGCCTGTCGCGGGAGGCAACCGCGATTGCCGGCGGTATCATCCTGTTCGTGATCGCCATGCGCCTGATCTTTCCCGGCCCGCAAGGCGTGTTGGGTGATGTGCCGGATGGCGAACCGATGCTGGTGCCGTTGGCCACCCCAGCGGTGGCCGGGCCTTCCGCTCTGGCGGTGTTGATGACCCTGCGCAATACCCACGACGGGCCGCTCTGGGAGCTCTACGCCGCGGTGTTGCTGGCCTGGGCGGCGACCGCATTTATTTTGTTGCAGGCCTCGTTGCTGCAGCGTTTTCTCGGACCTCGCGGGTTGACCGCAGTGGAGCGGCTGATGGGCATGTTGTTGATTATGCTCAGTGTCGACATGCTGCTGGATAACCTGCAAAGCGTGTTGCATATCAGCCCATGAAAGTTTTTTGCCTGAGTTTTTTGCTACTAATGCTGGCCGGTTGCAGCAGCGGCCTGCGCATCGATGACAGCCATACCGCCACTGGGCAGAACAGCCGCGTGCAGTACATCGTGCTGCACTACACCTCTGCCGATATGGCGAGATCGCTGCAACTGCTGACCGAGACCGAAGTCAGCAGCCATTACCTGATCGGCGAAGCGCCCGCGACCATCTACCGCCTGGTCGATGAAAACCGCCGCGCCTGGCATGCCGGCGACAGCCAATGGCAGGGCCGCACCTGGCTCAATGGCACTTCGATTGGTATCGAGCTGGTCAACCAGGGTTTCTATGACACCCCAAATGGCCGCTACTGGCAGCCCTTTGCCCCGGAGCAGATCGATGCGCTGATCCTGCTGCTCAAGGACATCATGCAGCGCCACCAGCTGGCGCCTGGCAGCATTCTGGCGCACAGCGATGTCGCGCCGCAGCGCAAGGTTGACCCCGGCCCGCTGTTTCCCTGGAAGCGTCTGGCTGAGGCCGGTCTGATGCCCTGGCCGGATGCCGCCGCAGTGGCGCGCGAGCAGGCG
The DNA here is from genome assembly GCA_035655415.1 of Pseudomonas sp. Lineage (GTDB taxonomy): Bacteria > Pseudomonadota > Gammaproteobacteria > Pseudomonadales > Pseudomonadaceae > Aquipseudomonas. The sequence continues at coordinate 13,729 of DASRUM010000304.1, read as the reverse complement.
CTGTTCAGCGCCAGCCTGCCGAGCGTGCAGTGGTTTCAGGAGCAGTTGGCGCGCCAGGGGTACGTCGTGCCCAACCATGGCGAACTGGACCAGGCCACACGCAACGTGATCGCCGCCTTGCAGATGAAATACCGCCCGGCGCGCTATGACGGCGAGCCGGATGCCGAGACGGCGGCGCTGCTGATGGTATTGAACAGCATGCGCTGAAGCCCGATGTAGAGGGTCGCGGATAAACAAACCGCCGGGACAGAGTCTGTTTCGGCGGTTTTTTATGTGTCCGTGTTCGTTTGTAGACTGAGCATTCAGCAATCGTTCTGGCGGCACTCTTTTTTATGAAAATGTATACAAAGTTGTAGCCAGGACTGTTTTCTTTTGTCTACATTGCTCGCACAAGAACAAACAGCGAGTACCTCAGCATGACGACTTCACCTGTTACGCCGTCCTCCGCGCAGCGTCCGGAGGACGAAAACCTTGGTATCGGTGCCAACCTCGCCTACGGCCTGCAGCACGTACTGACCATGTATGGCGGCATCGTTGCGGTGCCCTTGATCGTTGGCCAGGCGGCCGGCCTGTCGCCTGCCGATATCGGCCTGCTGATTGCGGCCTCGCTGTTTGCCGGCGGCCTGGCAACCCTGTTGCAAACCCTCGGTTTGCCGTTCTTCGGCTCGCAATTGCCGCTGGTACAGGGCGTGTCCTTTGCGGGCGTGGCAACCATGATTGCAATCATCGGCAGCGATGGTGCTGGCGGTCTCCCTGCGGTGTTCGGTGCGGTGATTGCCGCCTCAATTATCGGACTGTTGATAACCCCGGTGTTTTCACGGATTACCAAGTTTTTTCCACCGCTGGTCAATGGCATTGTCATCACCATCATCGGCCTGACCCTGATGCCGGTGGCGGCGCGCTGGGCTATGGGTGGCAACAGTGCAGCAGCGGATTTTGGCAGCATGGCCAATATCGGCCTGGCGGCGTTGACCCTGGTGACTGTGCTGCTATTGAGCAAGCTGGGCAGTTCGAGCATCTCGCGCCTGTCGATCCTGTTGGCCATGATTATCGGCACTCTGGTGGCCGTGGCCCTAGGCATGGCGGATTTTTCCAAGGTGGCTGAGGGACCGATGGTGGCGCTGCCCAGCCCGTTCCATTTCGGCATGCCGACCTTTCATGTTGCGGCCATCATTTCGATGCTGATCGTGATCATCGTCACCCTGGTGGAAACCTCGGCGGACATCCTCGCCGTCGGTGACATCATCGAAACCAAGGTCGACTCCAAGCGCCTGGGCAATGGCCTGCGTGCGGACATGATCTCCAGCGTATTTGCGCCGATATTTGGCTCCTTCACCCAAAGCGCCTTTGCCCAGAACGTCGGCCTGGTGGCTGTAACCGGGGTGAAAAGCCGCTATGTGGTGGCCTCGGCCGGGTTGATTCTGGTGACCCTCGGCCTGCTGCCGGTGATGGGTCGTCTGGTCGCCGCCGTGCCCACGGCGGTACTGGGTGGTGCCGGTGTGGTGTTGTTCGGCACCGTGGCGGCCAGCGGCATTCGCACGCTGTCCAAGGTCGATTATCGCAACAACATGAACCTGATCATCGTCGCCACCTCAATCGGTTTCGGCATGATCCCGATTGCCGCGCCGAGCTTCTATCATCACTTCCCGGCCTGGTTCGAAACCATTTTCCACTCGGGCATCAGCTCGGCGGCGATCATGGCGATCCTGCTCAACCTGGCGTTTAACCACTTCAAGACCGGCAACTCGGACCAGCAATCGGTATTTGTCGCCGCCAGCGACCGTACCCTGCGCTATCAGGACATTGCCGCTCTGAACGACGGCGACTACTTCAAGGGTGGCAAGCTGTTTGACGTGGATGGCAAGGAAGTACCGCTGATCAAGGAAGCTTCAGGGCACTAGCTGAGCCTGCCACACGCGCTTTAGCGCGGCGTGGTGGCGATCAGGCGTGAGTCGGCCAGGGCGGCTGTGCGGTGTTCAGTTGCCGCGCGGTACTCCGGGTCGGCGAGCATGCTGAGAAAGGCCGCCTTGGATGGGTAGCGCACCAACAGCAGTTCATCCCAGCGTTCATCGGCCGGGGCAATCAGCGCGGCTTGCGCGGCGGCCATAACCTGCACCTCGCCGCCGACCCCACGCACCTTGCGCAGCGCCGTCTGGCTGTAGCGCGCATAGGCCTCGCGGCCGCTGCACGGTGCATGACTGCTGTCGCTGGCATAGCTGGCCTGGGGCTGAAAGCGCAGCAGGTTGAGCATCAGCAGCGGCGTATCGTCCGCCACATCGGCGGTGAATGCGGCCAGTTGGGCTGGGCTGGGGTTGATGCTGGGCATGGCGGCGCTCCTCGGGAGTGGAGCGCCCAGTGTCGACAGGCACCGGCCAACAGGCAATCTGCATTAGCCGGGCTGATTGTGCGTAATCGACGCGTTAAACCGGCAGCGCGACATAAAACTGTGCACCTTGACCGGCGCGCGAATGCACACCGATCTGCCCGCCATGCAGCTGGACGATCTCTCTGCACAGCGCCAGGCCCAGGCCTGCACCGCCTTTCTTGCGGCTGACCTGGACGAAGGGTTCGAAGATCCGCGTCTGCTGGTGATAGGGAATGCCCTCGCCGCTGTCTTCCACGCTGAGTACCACCCGATCATCCTGCTGCCGCGCCTGCAGGCGGATCTGCCCGCCGGGGTGGCTGTGGCGCAGGGCGTTGCCGATCAGGTTGTCGAGCACCCGTTCGATCTGTAACGCATCGATCTGCACGTCCGGCAGCTCGCCGTGTACCTCGCAGGCCAGGCTGATCTGCAGCTCGGCGGCCTGGGCGCTGAAGCGCTGCTGGGTTTGCCGCAGCAGCGGCTCCAGGGCGCAGACGGACAGCTCCAGGGTTTGCAGGCCGTTCTGGTAGCGCGAGAAATTCAGCAGGTCGTTGATCAGGCGCAGCAGGCGCTGCATTTCCTCATCCACGGTATTCAGCAGATCGGCTTCGCGGGAGGCGGCGGTGAACTGCATGCGCTCCTGCAGCAGCGAGAACGCCATCAGCATGCCGGTCACCGGGGTGCGCAGCTCGTGCGAGGCGCGCAACACGAACTCGTTGCGCACCCGTTCGAAAGCGCGCTCCTCGGTGACATCGCGTAGCACCATCACCGCGCACATCAGGTGGCCTTCATGGTGATTGACCCCGGACAGGCTGTAGGCCAGCAAACGGGTTTCCCCGTCGATCTGTATCTGCACATCGTCCAGCGTCTCGTCCAGGCTTTCGCCTTGCAGCACCCGGTGCAGTTGTTCGGCCAGGTCGGCGCGGTTTAGGGCCACATCAAGGGTCTGCCCGAGCTGCTCGTCGCCCCAGTTCAACTGACGCTGGGCCACCGGGTTGATGTGCTCGATACGGCCGGCGCAATCGAAGATCAGCAGGCCGTCATCGATGCTGTCGAGTACTGCCTGCAGGCGTTGTTGCCCGGCCTGCAACGCTGCCACATCACTGTTCTTGAACTCGCGCAGGGCTTCGGCCATCAGGCCGAAACGCTGGCTTAGGGCGGACATTTCCACCACTGGCGTCACGGGCAGGGTGACCTGGAAATCCCCCTGGCCGATCTGGTCGGCGGCCCGCGCCAGTTCCTCAATCGGCTTGCCGAAACGCTGGGCGATGCTGTGCGCGGTGACAAAGCCAATCACCAGCAGCGCTAGGCCGATCATTCCCAGCAGGCCGGCAATTAGCCAGGCGCGCTCCCGCAGGCGAGCTTCTTCTTGCGTCGCAGCGTCGACATAACGCGTCTGCGCCGCATTGATGCGGTCACGCAGGGCTTCGAAGGCGCGGCTGAAGCTGTCATTGCGCAGCAGCTCGCGGCGCGCGGTCAGCGGTTTGGCCAGCAGGTCATCGAAGTTGGCGTAGGCGCGCTCGATTTCGGCAATCGCCTGGCGGTCACTGTCATCCGTGGCGCTTTCCGTGGCGCGTTGCAGCGAGGCCTTGAACTGCTGATCGGAGACTTTCAGGGCTTCGCGGTCGAGCTCTTCGGCGAGCAGCAGGGTCACCTGCTTGCCCATCTCCTGGCGCAGGCCCAGGCTGGCATCGATGATCTGCATGTTGCGGGTCATCGCTTGGCTCTGTACCTGGGTCAGCTGCAGCACGCTGAACGTCCCCAGCAACAGTCCTATCAGGGCCACGGTAAGCAGTGCGCTGCTGCTGAGGAACAGCCGGTTGCGCAACTTCACAGGCTGAGCTGCTTGCGTTTGCGGTACAGGGTCGAGGCATCGATGCCGAGGGTTTTCGCCGCCTGGTCGAGGCTTTCGCTATTGGCCATCACGGCGCTGATATGGGCTTTTTCCAGGGCTTCGAGGCTTAACTGATCACCGACCTGCGGCGCACAGTGGTTGGCCTGGGCGCTCAGCCCTAGGTGGGCGACCTGCACCAGCTCTTCGCTGCAGATGATGCTGGCGCGCTCGATGACGTTGCGAAGCTCGCGGATATTGCCCGGCCAGGCGTAAGTAAGCAGCGCTTCGCGCGCCTCCTCGCTGAAGTTGCGCGCGGGGCGTGCGTAGTCGACGACGAAGCGCGCCAGAAAGCGTTCGGCCAGGTCGAGGATATCCTCGCGGCGCTCGCGCAGCGGCGGCAGGGTCAGGGTGATGACGTTGAGGCGATACAGCAGGTCTTCACGGAAGCGCCCGTCCTGCACCATGTCCGCGAGATTGAGGTTGGTTGCGGCGAGAATCCGCACATCGGCCTGACGCGTCACCGGGTCACCGATGCGCTCGTACTCCTTGTCCTGGATAAAGCGCAGCAGCTTGGGTTGCAGGGCCAGCGGAAAATCGCCGATTTCATCAAGAAACAAGGTGCCGCCGTCGGCCTGACTGACCCGCCCCAAGGTGCTTTCACTGGCGCCGGTAAAGGCGCCGCGGTTATGCCCAAACAGTTCGCTTTCCATCAGCTCGGCACTGAGTGACGGGCAGTTGATGGTGATGCAGGACTTCTTCGCGCGCTTGCTCCAGCGGTGAATGGCTTGCGCCAGCTCACCCTTGCCGGTGCCGGACTCGCCGAGAATCAGGATGTTGGCGTCGGTGTCGGCCACCTGCTTGGCCGTCTGCAGCACCGCCATCAGCGCCGGGCTCTGCGAGTCGAGGCCGTCGCCGGGTTTGCGTACATAACCTTCCAGGCGCTCCAGGCGCTCGACCAGTTGGCGCGCTTCCAGCTGTTTGGCTGCGGCCAGGCGCAGCTGCTCGGGGCTGCACGGCTTGACTAGGTAGTCCGCTGCGCCGGCCTGGATGGCATCCACGGCGGTATCCACTGCTGAGTGTGCGGTGACGATCACCACGCGCATCCAGGGGGCCTGCAGGCGCATTTGCGCCAGCACGTCGAGACCATCGTCGGCGCCCAGACGCAGGTCGAGAAAACACAGATCGAAAACCTGGCGCAGCAGCAGGGCGTCGGCCTGTTCTGCACTGCTCGCGGTACTCACCTGGTAACCCTGGTCTTCCAGGCAGTAGCGGAAGGTGCGCAGGATGGTGGTCTCGTCATCCACCAACAAAATTCGCCCCAGGCTGTGTTCGTCTGCGCTTGCATGCATCGCCATCTCCTTATTTATCCGTACACAAGTACTGCGTGCAGAGGATTAGTCCGCGGCGCGTCGTGCAAGTTGCACGGCCGTTCTGCAGTGATCATGCAAGGTGCACGTAAGGCGATGCTGGTGAATTTGTTTAACTTGTTGATATTTATATTTTTTTATTGAGTTTTTAAGCTGGCATGGCACTTGCGATCTATCAGTAACGGCTGCGACAAACGGCTGCTTGCTTGATCGTTATTCATTGGAGGAACTGCCATGCATCAATTGAAAACTCTGGCTCTGGCCACTGCGACCGCCGGCCTGATCGGCCTGGCTCCTTTCGCTGCCTATGCTGCCGAGGGCGATGCCAGCCGCGAGCTGACTGAGGCGCGCCAGGAAGGCTCGATCTGGACCGCGTTTGCCCTTAACCGCCACCTCAACCCCTTCACCATTGATGTAGACGTGGAGAACGGCAGCGCCAAGCTCACCGGTAAGGTGGAAAGCGATGTCGAGCGTGATCTCGCCGAGCAGATCGCCCTGGGTATTGAAGGGGTGAAGAAGGTCGACAACCAGCTGACCCTCGACCCGAACTTCGAAGCCAAGACCAGCGCCGAGCCGAGCATGTCGCAGCGTTTTGATGATGCGACCCTGGTGGCTACGGTGAAATCCAAGCTGCTGTGGAACAGCAACACCGAAGGTCTGGACATCAACGTCAATGCGAAAAATGGCACGGTCAGCCTGACCGGTAGCGCGCAGACCGCCGAAGCCAAGGAACTGGCGGGTCGTTTGGCGGCCAACACCGATGGTGTGCGTAGTGTGGACAACCAGCTGAGCGTCAGTGCTGGCGACACTGCTGCAGGCAAGGCGCAGAACGCGGCCGATGACACCGCAGCGGTGATCAGCGATGCGTGGATCACCAGCAAGGTGAAATCCAGCTTTCTCTATAGCCGCAACCTCGACGGTCTGGACATCTCAGTCGACACCAAGAAGGGCATGGTCAGCCTCAGCGGCAGCGTGCTGAGCAACGCCGAGAAGCAACTGGCGGTTGAAACCGCCCGCAACATTCGTGGCGTGCGCGGCGTCAACGCCGATGCCCTGCGCGTCGGTAGCTAATCCATCCGGGCAGTGGCCATACCGGCCACTGCCTGTTGTCTCAGGCTGCCCTTGCAGCCGCTACAACTCATAGGAGATCCACCATGACTGACAAAACAGAGCAACTTAACGAACTGATCGAAATCACCCGTGACGGCCAGCGCTTCTACCAGCACGCCCACGATGAAGTGAAGGACGTGCGCCTACAGGTGCTGTTCCGCGACATGTCGCAGAGCAAGAGCGAGCTGATCCGCGCGCTGTCGGTGAAAGTCGCCGCCAATCAGGAAATCCCGGCCAGCGGCGGCACCTTCGTCGGCAAGCTGCGTCAGGTTTACGCCGATACCAAGGCCAGCCTGGTCAGCGACACTGAGGCTACTTATGTGGCGCAATTGGAAGAAGCCGAAGACCGCATCCTGCATGCCTTCGAGGATGCGCTGGAAAGCGCCGCGCCGGATGTGCAGGCCCTGCTGACCGCAGAAATGCCGAAAGTGCGCGCCAACCATGACCGTATGCGCACCCTGAAACAGTCCATGCAGTAAGTCCGGACCGGTGTGGCGTGCGCCACACCGGGACTTAACGCGCCGCGGCGCACACCTGAGTGACAAGGAGTAACGCCATGCTGAGTTGGGCCATTACCTTTCTGATTATCGCCATCATCGCCGCCGTACTGGGCTTCGGTGGTATCGCCGGCACCGCCACGGGTATCGCGAAGATCCTCTTCGTGGTGTTCCTGGTGATGTTTATCGTTTCCTTCATCATGGGCCGCCGCCCACGTGGATAGAGGAGCCGCCATGACCATCAAGACGCTGCTTGCCGCCCTGTTGCTGGGCGGCAGTGCGGCGGCTTTGGCCGCGGATACCGATGGCCAATTCCGCCTCAATGAACTGCTCGCCAGTGACCCGGCTTATCAAGAAAGCTGGCAGGAGCTGGTGGAAGATGAAAGCCGTCTGCCGGAGTGGGTCATGAACCTCAGCGGCATCGCCAGCCCTATGCAGGGTCTGGAAGATGACGGTGACAAGTATCTGGTTGGCCAGCTGTGTGAGGAAAACAACTGTTTCAACCAGCGCCTCTACGTAGCCTTCAGCTGGGACAAGGACGACGCTTACGCCCTCTATGTGCAACTGCCCGACGGCCTGCCGACGGACAAGGCACCCAGCCAGCACGCCACCTTGCGCTGGCTTGGCGAACCGGATGAAGCGACTCAGCAATTGCTGCAAGAGCAGCTGAAAAGCGATCCGAATTGGTACTAGTGCAGCGCATGAGTGCTGTGTCGTGGGAGGGGCTTTAGCCGCGACGCTTTTGGCGCCGCCAAGCTCAATCGCGGCTAAAGCGGATCGCCGCCCGGCCCCTCTACACCAACTGGCAATGCTCGGACCTATTACCGACTGCTCCCACGCTCTGCGTGGCAACGACGAGCAGACTCTCTCCACCTCCTTTGTATAAGCCGCGCTATCATCGCCCCCATTGATCTGGGGGAGAGACGGCATGCTCAATTGGCTGTGGCTGGGGTTTTTCGTGGTGGCGGCAATTGCCGGCCTGTCACGCTGGTTGCTGGGCGACGACCCGGCGGTGTTCGCCGCCATGGTCGAAAGCCTGTTTGCCATGGCCAAGCTGTCGGTCGAGATCATGGTGCTGCTGTTCGGCACCCTGACCCTGTGGCTCGGCCTGCTGCGTATCGCGGAAAAAGCTGGCCTGGTCGATGCCCTGGCGCGCATGCTCGGCCCGCTGTTTGCGCGGCTTATGCCGGAAGTGCCGCGCGGTCATCCGGCCCTCGGCCTGATCACCATGAACTTCGCCGCCAATGGCCTAGGCCTGGACAACGCCGCCACGCCGATTGGCCTGAAAGCCATGCGCGCGCTGCAGACCCTCAACCCCAGCAGCACCACGGCAAGCAATGCACAGATCCTGTTTCTGGTGCTCAACGCCTCGTCGCTGACCCTGCTGCCGGTGACCATCTTTATGTACCGCGCCCAGCAGGGCGCGCCTGACCCGACTCTGGTATTTCTGCCGATCCTGCTAGCCACCAGCGCCTCGACCCTGGTCGGTCTGCTGTCGGTAGCGCTGATGCAGCGCCTGCGGCTTTGGGACCCGGTGGTGCTGGCCTACCTGATCCCCGGCGCGCTGCTGCTCGGCAGTTTTATGGCCGTGCTGGCCACCATGTCGGCCACCGCGCTGGCGGCTCTGTCATCGCTGGCCGGCAACCTCACCCTGTTCGGCATCATCATGCTGTTTCTGCTGCTCGGCGCGCTGAAGAAGGTGGCGGTGTACGAGGAGTTTGTCGAAGGCGCGAAAGAAGGCTTTGACGTGGCCAAGAGCCTGCTGCCCTACCTGGTGGCGATGCTCTGCGCGATTGGCGTACTGCGTGCCTCCGGTGCACTGGAGTTCGGCCTCGACGGCATTCGCTGGCTGGTCGAGGTGGTTGGCTGGGATACGCGCTTTGTCGACGCGTTGCCCACCGCGCTGGTCAAGCCCTTCTCCGGCAGCGCGGCGCGCGCCATGCTGATCGAAACCATGCAGACCCAGGGCGTCGACAGCTTTGCCGCGCTGGTGGCCGCGACCATCCAGGGCAGCACGGAAACTACCTTCTATGTGCTGGCGGTGTACTTCGGCGCGGTCGGCATCCAGCGCGTACGCCACGCCGTAGGCTGCGCGCTGCTGGCCGAGTTTGCTGGCGTGGTGGCGGCGATCTTCGTTTGCTACTGGTTTTTCGGTTAAGCGTTCGACTGCGCGTCGCCCTTGTGTTGCGGTTTCGCCCCTTACGGGCGAGTCACTTTCTCTTGCTTGCCCAAGAGAAAGTAACCAAAGAGAAGGGCACCCCATCATCCGGCCCCGGCTGCGCCGGGGTTCCCTCCTTCCATCACCACTCCAGGGGCACGCCACGAAGGGCCATCCATGGCCCATCGTGGCTCTCGCGACATCCATGTCGCTCAACCCCTTACGCGGCTATTTCACTCGGCCTCCTAAAGGGGATCTTGGCGTCGTCTGCACGAACGTGGTGCAAGAGCAAAAGCGGGCTTTAGTTTTGCGAAAAATCCCGCAAACGTGCCGATAGGCCTCCGATGCTAAGCCGCTACTCCACCACCTTAAACCGCAGCACACCAATCATCTGCCCCGCTTCGGTCAGCACCTGCACCTGCCAGCGGCCCACGGCATCTTCGGGGAAGTTCTGTTTGTGGGTCCAGGCGCGGTAGCCTTCCTTGCGTCCGCCGTGGATATCCAGGGCGATGCGCTCGACTTCGCCGCCATCGCGGCGCCAGACGTGATAAATCCGCTCATTCAGCCCGCGCGGCGCACTGATCGCGGTGTAGGCGAACAGGCCCTGGCTGCGCAGCTGCGCCACGCTCAATTCCTTGATGCTTTCGCCCGGTGCGCGGTTCTGGTTATCGAACTCGCTGGTCACTGCCACCTCGGTCAGCCACAGGGTTGCCGGCGGCACCCAGGTGCGCGCCAGCCAGCCGCCCGCGCCGATGGCCAGGGTCATGCCCACCAACAGCAGGCCGCGCCACCAGCGTTGCACGGTGATGATCGCGAACAGCGACGGGAATGACAGCAGCACCGCCGCCGCCAAGGCCAACTGATAACTCTGCGGGGTGGTCAGTTTGAAGATGATCGGCAGCGCGGTCAGCAGCACGGCGAACAGCGCCAGGGTGTGATACGCAAGAAACAACCAGCGTTTCGGTGCCAGCCAGCGGTAGTACAGCGGGTCGATAATCGAGATCAGCGCCGCGCTGGCCAGCAAACCGCTGAACAGCAGCTGACCGCTGTTCCAGGTGGTGGTGATAAAGAAGAACGGGAGGACGAAGAACAGACTCTCCTGGTGGATCATCTGCGTGGCATAGCGCAGCAGCGGCGGCGGCAACTCGAAGCCGAACCACTGGGCAATACGTTCGCGCAGGATGTTTTCCAGAATCAGCCACAACCAGCTGACCAGCATCACCAGCGCCAACACCCGCGCCAGCTCGGCCTGGCGTTCGACCAGCAGAAAGCTCGCCAGCCCCGAGGCAAAACCGAAGATCGCCACCATCCCGGGATTGCGCTGAATCAGCGCAATCAGCTTGAAGATCAGTTGTTTCCACGCAGGCATAAATTGGACTCGATTAGAACCTGTGCAAAGTCTCGCGAGCTAGAGCGATGCAAGGCGAAAACAGGCGAGGAAGCGGAGTTTACTGGTGTAAATGAGCATTCCGAGCCTGTTTTCAACGCAGCAGGGCCGACGCGCAGCAGACTTTGGACAGGTTGTTATTCCGACCAGACGGCCAGGCGGTTACCACTCGGATCGCGAAACTCGAAGCGTCGCCCACCGGGGAAGCTGAAAATTTCCTGAGTGATCTGCCCGCCCGCAGCCGCCACCTGGGCGCAAACGCCCTGCAGATCAGTGGCGTAAATCACCACTAGCGGCCCGGCACCCGCTGCGCTGTCGGTGGTAAAGCCGCCTGTCATGCGCCCGTCGGTAAAGCTGCTGTAGTGCGGGCCATAGTCGGTAAAGCGCCAGCCGAAGACCTGTTCATAGAACTGCTTGAGCGCCGGCAGGTCGACGGCGGCGAACTCGATGTAGTCGATACGCAGATTCTGTTCGGCTTGGCTCATGGCGGGCATACCTGGGCGAATGGCGGGCGCAGAGCATAGCGCGCTCAGTCGGCCAGGGCACAGGGCATCTGTCGCCTTTGGCAATGCTGTTTGGCCAGCCTTGCCACTGCCTCTCCGCAATCCGCTGGATAGCCTGCAATGGGTAAACACAGTCGGCGAAAACGTAGCGCCCCGCGCCACGGGTTCGCTGCGTATGGAGAGTTAAATGCGTGTCTTGATCACGGGGGCTGCCGGCTATATCGGCCAGCAGTTGCTTAACCAACTGGCCGTTCAGCAGCCACAGTGGCTGCTGATTGCCGCGGATATCCGCCCGCAGTGCCGCGCGGGGATAAAGCTGAATATCGAACCGGTGCTGCTTGATATCAGCCAGCCGACGGCCGTGGAAGATTGCGTAGCCACCTGGCAGCCGCAGGCGATTGTCCACCTGGCCTCGGTGGTCACGCCACCGCCGGGTATGAGCGAGGCGCAGCTGCATGCCATCGATGTGGGCGGCACCCAGGCGCTTATCCAGGCGGCTGCGGCCCATGGCGTCGAACAGCTGATCGTCACCAGCTCGGGCGCCGCGTATGGCTATGACCCGCAGAATGCCGAGTGGCTGGATGAGGATCAGCCGCTACGCGGCCACGCCCATTTCGCCTACGCCAAGCACAAACGTGAAGTGGAGTTGCTGCTCGCCGAGGCGCGCGTGCAGCATCCGCAGCTCAAGCAGCTGGTGCTGCGCCCCGGCACCATTCTCGGCAAACAGGTAAACAACCAGATCACCGAGCTGTTCAAGAAACCGGCGGTGCTGGGCATCCGCGGCAGCGACAGCCGCTTTGTATTTATCTGGGATCAGGATGTGGTGGACATCATCTGCCGTGGCCTGCGCCAACAAAGCGCCGGCATCTTCAACCTGGCCGGTGATGGCGCGCTATCGCTCAAGGAAATCGCCGAGCTGCTTAACAAACCCTACCGCGCCTTACCGGCCTGGCTGATTCGCGCTGCACTGAGCGTACTCAAACCCCTGGGCCTAAGCCCCTACGGCCCGGAACAAGTGGATTTTCTGCGTTATCGCCCGGTGCTGAGCAATCGCCGGCTTAAACATGATTTCGGCTTTAGCCCACGCTATAGCTCGCGCGAGGCGTTTTTGGCTTTTTTGCGGGCGCAGGGGATTTAGCCTGCGGTCATTGAGCTTTCTGCCGCGCCCGATATTCACCCGGTGTTAACCCAGTCCATTGGCGAAACGCGCGAAAAAATACGCTGGGTTCCGAGTAGCCCAGCAGCAGGGCGATTTCTGCGGCGGGTAAGTCGCCGGTGCTGAGGTGTTGTTCGGCCAGCTGCTGGCGGGTGTCGTTAAGCAGTTGCTGGTAGTTGCAGCCTTCGTCGGCCAGGCGCCGTTGCAGGGTGCGTTCGCTCAGGTGCAGATGGCGCGCCAGTTCGCTGCGGTCCGGCTCGCCGCGCGCCAGTTGCTCGCCGAGCAGAGCCACCACGCGGGCGCTTAACCCTTCACTGGGCAGGCGGGCGAGCAGGGCTTCGGCATGCTGGCGTAGCAGGTTCTGCAGCGGTGGGTTGGCCTGAATCAGCGGCGCGTGGGCCAGGCTGCGCGGCAGTACGATGCCGTAATCGCTGGCGGCAAACTGCAGTGGGCAGGCGAAGGTTTCGCTGTAACTGTCCAGCGTCGGTGGCTGTTCGTGAGCGAACTGCGCGCGCAACAGCTGCCAGTTATCCAGCAGCGGATGCAGCATCTGCACCCAACAGGCCATCAGCGCCAGTACGCGGGTGCGGGTGGCCGGTAGTTCGGGATGCAACGGGCGGTAGAGCAGCTGCAGCTCATCGCCCTGTTCGCGTAATTGCAACTCGCCGCCCTCGCCCACCAGGCGTTGATAGCGCAGCCCGGCGGCCAGCGCGTCGCCCAGGGTCGGGCTACTCTGCAACAGGTAACCGAGCACGCTGAACGGGCCAGGGGCGAGGTTGCAGCCCAGAGCCAGACCGGGTTCGGCATGCTCGATGCGGCTAAGCTGTTGCCAGAGTTGTTCCTGAGTAGCGAAGGGTACGCGCGCATCGGGGTCGCTGAGCTGGCTGTCGTGCAGCTCGCAGGCGCTCATCAATTGGGCGCGATCAACGCCCAGGCGACTGGCGGCATGCAGCACCGCGAGGGTGATGCTGGCGCTGACTGAGGTGTGTTGCGAGTCGAGTGTGTGCTTGGGCATGGCCTGATTCTGCCCAAAGCTGTGGCCTGAAGGTAGCGTTAAGACGTCTAGACTCTGTTCCATTCGCGCCGCCGCGAACGAAACGGCAACAGACTCTCTCTAACACTTGGTTACCAGGGGCGCCGGTATTACTCCGTGCAACCTGTGGCTGAGCGGTTAGACTCTTGTCCTCCGGACGCACTCAAAAGGTGCGACCGGTTCAAAAATAAACAGAAAAGGAGAACTCCCATGAAAGGTAAATCCCTGGCATGGGCCCTGTCGGCTGCACTCGCAGGTATTACCCTGAGCAGCGCCGTACAGGCCGAAGAGAAATTCGTCACCATCGGCACCGGTGGTCAAA
>DASRUM010000303.1:0-5058 GCA_035655415.1 Pseudomonas sp. | reverse complement strand
AGATTCCAGAAAGGACACTGGCGCTTAGCGCGCCAGCAGTTGTTCCAGTCGGTTGCCGACACGTTCGGCACGGTCGGCTACGTCGCCGATCCATTCGATGATCTTGTAGAGGAACATCACATCGACAGCGGGAAGGTCCTTCTCCAGTTTGAACAGCGCACGACGCACTTCGATTTGCATCTTGTCGGTGTCGCGTTCGATCTGTTACAGCTCCATGACCATGGATTCGACCAGCGCCGCTTCACGGCCACCGAAGCCGGTTTCCAGCAGCTAGTCGAGTTCGTTCATGGCTTTCAGCGCTTGGGCGCTGGCATCCACGGTGCGTTGCACAAAGGCGCGCATCAGTGGCTGCAGAGCCTGTGGAATAGCCATTTCGCGGCCAAGCATCAGGCCGGCGATGTCCTTGGCGCGGTTGGCGACTTTGTCCTGTACACTCAGCAGCTCAAGCAGATCCGAGCGCGGTACGGGCAGGAACAGGCTCTTGGGCAGGTGCAAACGCACACTTTTCTTGAGCTTGTCGGCCTCATGTTCGAGGCTAGCCATTTCCTGTTGTACCTGTTCCACCTTGGCCCAATCTTCAACCATCACGGCTTCGAAGAAGGGCACCAGATTGGCTGCGCACTCGTGGGCTTTGGCAAAGTGTTTTTGCATCGGCCCAATCGGTGAACGGCCAAACAGGCTGGCAAATGGATTGACTGGCATAGGGTGAACCCCGGCGTTAAGAAGGCGGCAAGTATACGGATCAGTCCGCAGGCTCGCCAGCGCAGGTAATCGGACTGTCACAATTTCATAGTAGGCGTTGATCCCAATCATCATGAACAAAGAAACCGAAATCAAACTGCGGGTTAGCCGTGAAACCCTGGCCGCCCTGCGTGATCACCCGTTGCTGAAGAAGCGCAACAAGAGTGGTTGGGAGCAGCGCGAACTGTTCAATCAATACTTCGATACCCCCGAGCGTGACCTGGCTGCGGCCAAGGTGGCCCTGCGCGTGCGCCGTGATGGCGAGCAGTTTATCCAGACCCTGAAAACCCGCGGGCAGAGCGTGGCCGGTTTGTCCGAGCGCAATGAATGGGACTGGAACCTGGCCAAGGCCAAGCTGGACCTGAAAAAACTCGATGACAGCTGCTGGCCGGCGGCCCTGGCCGAGCTGGACAAGAAGCAGCTGGTGCCGATCTTCACCACCGACTTTATCCGCGAGAAGGCGGAAATCGCCTGGGGTCGCGGCAAGGCCAAGGTGGTGATCGAGGCCGCGCTGGACCTGGGCAAGGTGATTGCCGGGGAAGGCGAAGAAGAAATCTGCGAACTGGAGCTGGAGCTGCGTCAGGGTGAGCCTGAGGCGCTGCTGGAGCTGGCCGCCGAGCTGGCTGCCGATCTGGCGCTGATGCCCTGTGATATCAGCAAGGCCGAGCGCGGTTATCGGCTGTTCGATGCCGGCAGCTACAGCCTGAACCTGCCTGCCCCGCAGCTGACTGGCGAAACCAGCCTGGATGACAGCGTTGCGGCGCTTGGCTGGCACCTGCTGGGTAGCAGTCAGCGCCTGGCCGAGCAGTACCGCTTCAATGGTCACTGGCGTTTGCTGGTTGACTGGCTGGAGCAGCTGATCGGCTTGCGCGCGCTGCTCAGCAGCCTTGGCCAGGCCGCGCCGCGTGCCAGCAGTCATGCCTTGCGTGAACTGCTGGATGCCTTGCTGCTGGAATGGCGCCCGCGCGTGCTGGCCGGACAGGACGATGACAGCCTGCGCAAGAACGCCCCGGCGTTGTTCGCAGCGGAACTGCAAGGCAATCGCTGGGGCCTGTTCTCGTTGAACCTGTCGCGCTGGTTGCTGGCGCGCAGCTGGACGGTTGAGCGCAACAACCGTGGCAATCGTCAGGGCGCTGCGCCGCTGGGCAACTGGCTGCCAACGCTGATTGCTGAAGAAGGCGCCGCCCTGCAGCTCAAGCGCTATGTGCAACAGCCGGAAGACCTGGCCGAACAGCTGCCGCGTATCGAGCGTCTGCTGGTCTGGCTGCACCTGGCTCGTGGGGTGCTGGAGGTGCCTGAAGTAGACCGCTTGTATGGCGAGCTGAATAAGCTGGCTGAACTGGCTCACCAGGCCATCGAGCCAGAGGTGCTGGATGCGCGCAAGGCGCAGCTGATTGCCATTGGTTCGCTAAAGGCCTGGCGCCAGCTGGTCAGGTAAGGCTTGTGAGGCCGTAGGGTGCGCCGTGCGCACCAAGACTCTCGGATACTTGCGCACCCTGCGCGATAAGCGCAGGCCGTAGCCCGGATGCAATCCGGGGGTATCGAGCGGTTGGCCCCGCTCCCGGATTTCATCCGGGCTACAACTGGCGATGCTGTTGCTCCGCGGATCGCCAGCAAGCTGGCTCCTACAGTCGCTAGCCCGGATTACATCCGGGCTCCTTTCGCATCACTCAACTGCCATCACGAAAGCGCGTCCACACTGCATCGCGGGCAGCGCTGTGCTTTTCCGGCAGGGTTTCCAGCGGGTGCAGGCGGCGTTTGGTGTCGCGGTCTGGGTAGAGGTCTGGCTGGTTGCGCAGGGCTTCGTCGAGAAACTCGCGGGAATCGGCATTGCCACTGGGGTACAGGGTTTCGGCGGTGATCAGCGCGGCAACCTTGGGCTGCATTAGGTAATCGATAAAGCGGTGCGCTAGGTCGACGCGCTTGGCGCTGCTGGGAATCACCAGGTTATCGATAAACAGGATCGAGCCTTCGTCCGGTACCAGGAAGCGCACGGGCTGACCGGCATCGGCGGCTGCCAGCGCATCGCCAACCCAGGCCATAGCCACGCACAGCTTGCCCTGGTTGAGGTCATCGATATAGCGCTCGCTGTCGACGTAACGCAGGTTTGGCCGTAGGCCATCCAGCACCTGGCTGGAGCGCTCGATACGGCTCGGTGCGCTGCGTGCCAGGCTACGGCCTTGGTAGTTAAGCAGCAGGGTCAGGGTCTCGTCAGGAGCGTCCAGCACGCTGATGCCGCAATTGGCCAGGCGCGAGCTTTGCTCGGCATCGAACAGCAGGCTCCAGCTGTTGGGCAGCGGGCCGCCAAAGGCTGCTTCGGCTTGCGGCGTGTTGATCGCCAGGCCGACTGCGCCCCACAGATACGGCAGTGCATGGCGGTTGGCCGGGTCGAGGGCGACCAGGGTGCTGAGCAGCTGCTTGTCGAGATGCTTGCGATTGGGCAGCAGGTTGAAATCCAACGGCTGCAGGGTGCCGCTCTTGATCATCGCCGGCAGGGCGTCATGCGACGGCACGGCGACATCGATGGCTTCACCGCTGGCCAGCACCGCTTCCAGCTCTTCGGCGGTGCTGTAGGTGTGGTAGTCGACGCGGATGCCGGTTTCGGCCTCGAAATCCTTGAGCACCTGCGGGGCGATATAGTCGTTCCAGTTGTACATGCGGATGACCGCATCGGGCCGTTCGACTGCAGGCGCGGACTCCTGTGCCACCGTCAGTAGTGGCGTCAGTAACAGCAGTGAGGCGAGTAAGCGAAGCATGGTGGATCTCCCGGTAAGCGCTGCGCCGTCCCTTGCGGTGCGGCTTGGTGATGCGGGCGACAAGACCCGGATCTGCTGAATTTCGCCCAGCCGAATGCCTGCCACGGCGCAAGGCGCGCGGCCGGGGATAAGGCTGGTTCGGCAGTTCCGGTTGGATAAAACAACGCCGGCACAAGGCCGGCGTTTGGTGTTGCTTACTTAAACCGTGTGCAAGTACCAGTTGTATTCGAGGTCGGAGATCGAGTTTTCAAACTCGGCCAACTCGCTCTCTTTACAGGCGACGAAGATATCGATGTATTTCGGGTCGATATAACGCGCCAGCACTTCACTGTCGTCCAGCTCGCGCAGGGCATCGCGCAGGTTGTTCGGCAGGCTTTGTTCGTTCTGCTCGTAGGAGTTGCCTTCCACCGGTGCACTTGGCTCGATCTTGTTGGTCAGGCCATGGTGAATGCCCGCCAGTACCGTCGACATCAGCAGGTAAGGGTTGGCATCGGCGCCGGCAACGCGGTGTTCGATGCGCACGGCATCGGCTGTGTCATTGGGTACGCGCAACGCTACCGTGCGGTTGTCGATGCCCCAGCACGGCGAGTTCGGCACATAGTACTGCGGGCCGAAACGACGGTAGGAGTTGACGTTTGGGCAGAGGAAGGCCATCGAGGCCGACATGGTTTCCAGTACGCCGCCGATGGCATGGCGCAGGGAATCGTTCTGTACCGGGTCTTCGCAGGCGAAGATGTTGTTGCCCTGCTTGTCGAGAATCGAGATATGCACGTGCAAGCCGTTACCCGCCTGGTTGGGGTAGGGCTTGGCCATGAAGGTGGTGTCCATCTCATGGTCGTAGGCGATGTTCTTGATCAGGCGCTTGAGCAGCAACGCATGGTCGCAGGCCTTGATCGGGTCGGCGACGTGGTGCAGGTTGACCTCGAACTGCGCCGGGGCGCTTTCCTTGACGATGGCGTCGGCAGGGATGCCCTGCTCCTTGGCGCCTTCGAGGATGTCCTGCAGACACTCGGCATATTCGTCGAGGTCGTCGATCAGGTACACCTGGGTCGACTGTGGGCGCTTGCCCGACAGTGGCGACAGCGGCGGCTGCGGACGGCCGTTCACGTTGGCCTGGTCGATCAGGTAAAACTCGATCTCGAAGGCTGCGCAAATGGTAAGGCCCAGTTCGTCGAACTTCGCAACCACCTGGCGCAACACTTCCCGTGGGTCGGCAAAGAACGGCTCACCTTCCATTTCATGCATGGTCATCAACAGTTGCGCGGTTGGGCGCTTCTGCCATGGCTCATTGCACAGGGTGTTGGGGATGGGAAAGCAGACCCGGTCAGCGTCGCCGATATCCAGACCCAGGCCGGTGCTTTCCACCGTCGAGCCGTTGATATCCAGGGCGAATAGAGAAGCCGGAAGATTAATGCCGCGTTCGTAAACCTTATGCAGGCTCGCACGCTCGATACGCTTGCCGCGCACCACACCATTCATATCTGCGATCAGAAGGTCGACGAACAGGACCTCAGGATGTTTCTTAAGGAACGCGTTCGCTTCGTTAAGCTGAACGGCACGC
>DASRUM010000302.1:0-19125 GCA_035655415.1 Pseudomonas sp. | reverse complement strand
CCTTCGGCGCTGCCGGTGTAGAACAGCCCTTCGTGATCAAAGGCCGACAGGCTCTCCACCTCCACCGTGCCGCCGAGGGAGTTGGCGTCCATGTCCGGGGTCAGCGATTTGACCACCGTCAGCGACTGCACCAGCTCCGAGGGCAATACATCCAGGGCCACGGCACGACGGTCACTTTCCGGCGAGGGCACCAGGGTGCCATTGATGGTCACGCTGTTCAGGTCCGGGCCAATACCGCGCACGCTGACAAAGCGCCCCTCACCCTGATCGCGCTCAACCGACAAGCCGGGAATACGCTGCAGCGCTTCGGCGGCGTTATCGTCCGGCAGCTGACCAATGCCGTCGGCGTGCACCACGCTCTCGACGTTGTCGGAACTGCGCTGTTCTTTCAGCGCCTTGTCGATACTCACGGCCTGGCCGACCACCTCGACATACTCGGTGGCCGGTTCAGCCGCCATCAGCTGGCTGCTGGAGGCAATCGCCAAGGCCAGCACGCTGATATGCAAACCCGAATTGCGAGCGGAACTGCTGCGAACCTTCATCACCTACCCTCCCCAAGATTGATCGCTGCCAGGCTGCAATGGCCGGGCTATTGGGGAGCGAAAGCTAGGCAGGAGTGATGACGCTTCTGTGACAGCGTTTGCGGCCATAGCGCTAAACCAGCGGGTTTCAGCAGGCTGTTGCACGCAATTGAGCTGAAATGACCGCAACATCGCAGCCGAGCGACCAACTACCCGCCAGGCCGGTACGCTGTTTAACGCAGCCCTTCATTTATAGCGCGGCAGAAATGCGCCAACGCGTACCGGCAGAAACCGCCTGATCGCCGTAAAGCGCAATAAATCGGCGAACAACCTTGAGCCAATTTGACCTCCCCCACTGCAACCAAACCGTCATGTGCATCTGTTGTGCTGGCGGCCATTACCCTCTGCGGAGCCTATTGGCCATGCCGCCACTGCTGAAATTGCATGTATGGAAACTCACCGGCCTGTTGCTGGCGGCCAACTTCGGCCTGCTCGCCTACCTCGGCGCCGGCACGCTCAAGGCCCTGGGCGAATGGAACTGGACCGATATCGGCGGTGAAGGCGGCTCGGCGTTGCTGGTGCTGGTGTGGATCGGCTTGCTGCTGAAAAGTCGCCCGGCCGGGCAAGTCACCACCCTGCTGTTCTACGGCCTGGCATGCCTGTTCTTCTCGCTGTGGATGGATACCCTTGACGAATTCGTGCAACTGTCGGAAAGCATCGCCTGGGACAAGTGGCTGGAGTCGGGACCGATGCCCGTGGGGTTTATCCTGATGACGCTGGGCATCTACCACTGGCACCGCGAACAGCTGGCAATCAGCGGGCAAATGGAAAAGCGCGAACGTCTGTTTCGCGAACATCGCCTGTTCGACAAGGTCACGCCGCTAGGCGGTGCCGACTACCTGCGTTTGCAGTTGCAGCAAGCCTTGCAGGAGGCGCACAGCGAGCAACAACCGCTGTCGCTGGTGATCCTCGACCTGGACGATTTCAGCCGGGTCAATCGTGAGTACGGCCACGCCGAGGGCGACCGCGTATTGCAGGTGGTGTCCCAGGTGATGGTACTCAACCTGCGCCGCCAGGATCTGCTCTGCCGCCTGGCCGGCGACCGCTTCGTGGTGCTGCTGCCCAATACCGGCGAACAACAGGCTCGGCATCTGGCCCTGGAACTGCAAGCCGCCATGCAGCACTTGGCCTATAAAAGCCACCTGCATGGCGAGCGCCTGCAACTGAGCGCCAGCGTGGCGGTGGTAATGGCTCAGCAGGACAGTCCCGAGGGCTTGTTGCAGCGGCTCAATCTGGCGCTGGCGCGGGCCAAGCAACCGCCTTTTATCAAGCGAGCCTGAGGCGGATGCCATGACCGTGAAAACGCCCTGGTACGAATGCGACAGCCGCTTTATCGCCGCCCACTACCAGCCTGCGGCATTGATCGACCTGGCCATCAGCCGTGAGATCGACACCCATCGCCTGCTGCGCGGCACCGGCTTGTTCTACGACGACATTCTGGCTGGCCAGATGCGCATCAGCCCGCAGCAGTTCCTGGGCCTGATCGATAACGCACAACGCCTGCTGGAAGCCGACGACACCAGCTTCCTCTTCGGCCAGCGCCTGTTGCCTGGCCACTACGGCGCGGCCAGCCAGGCGCTGCAGCAAGCTGGCAACCTACAACAGGCGCTGGAACTGCTGATTGAGATGCGCGCGCTATTCAGCCCCCTGCTAGCACCACGGCTGTTGCTCGATGAACAGCATGCCTACCTCTACTGGGTCGACAGCAGCGGCGCCGGCCCGCACTGGCGCTTTCTGATCGAAGCCTGCATGACGGCTGTGGTGGCGATGGCCCGCTGGTTGTCCGGGCAACAACTACCGTGGCGCTTCCACTTCGCCCACGCGCAGCCGCGCTATATCGAACAATACTGGGTGCACCTGGGCGAAGACCTGCACTTCGATAGCCAGCTGGACATACTGCGCCTGCCCCGCGAATTTATGACCGCAGCTTGGCCCAACGCCGCACACACCGCCGGTGCGGTGGCGCGCCAGGAAGCCACGCGGCAACTGCACGGCCTCGGCTACCAGGCCAGCCTACTAGACCGTTTGTATGCCTGGTTGCAAGCCAACGTGCGCCAGTCACCTAGCCTGGAGCAGGCCGCGCACGCCTTCGAAATGAGCCCCGCGACCTTCAAACGCAAACTGCAGAAACACGGCACGCACTATCAGCAGCAGCACGACCGAGTGCGCAAGCACGTGGCGCTCTACCTCTATCGGATCAAGGCGTACAGCAATGAAGAAATTGCCGAGTTTCTGAGTTTCCACGACGCGACCAACTTCCGTCGCTCCTTCAAGCGCTGGACCGGGCTGTCGCCCAGCGCGCTGCGACAGTTATTTGAAGCGCGCTAGCTGGTAAAGCTCAGACGATAAATGCCCGGCGGCGCTGATCATCTTCAGCCGAACGTTTTGATAAACGGCTGAGCGCTTGCCCGAATGGCTGCGGCGACCTGAGGGGCTTGCTCACAGAGCTCGGGAAAACGTGCGAGTACCACTTCCTGAGCCGCTAACAAGCGCAGAATGCGCGCCTTGGGCTGGTCGACATCACAGGTTTTGGCGAACTCCAGCAGCCCTTGGCGTGAAGCAAACAGCGACTTGTTACCGAGCAGATCCAGCGCCAGCACATCGTCCGGGATATAGGCGGTGGTATTGACGATGTCGTAGGCCGGGGCCAAGCGCGCATCACGCTGCGTTGGGTCGGAATAGAGCAAGCCAAAGTTCTTCAGGTGCGCATCACCATTACCGACAATGCAGCTCAGGGCCACGCTGTCGAACAACTGATCAAGTGAACTGCGCAGGTGCTCAGTCGGGCAGTACAGACGGATGGCTTTGGCGATGGCGGCGTAGCTTTTGCTGTACTTCTGTTCAGCAGACAAGCCCATCAACGCGGCCATATCTTCAAAACCGATAGGGTTGTGCTGCTCATCACGGTCAAAGCGGCGCATGACAAACAGCCTGGCGTTATCTGACAGGTAGAACTCTGGGGTGGGAATGCCGGCCTCTTGGGCAATCGACATGCAGAGAAATTCATTGATCGCCAGAGCCGGAAACTCCTCGCGGCCGCTCTTGATGATCAAGTCAGAGGTTTTAGCCGTGAATTTATGCGGCACAGACTCCGCATGTTCCGGCACCAGAACCTTGGGCTGAACCCCAGAAATGCCGGCGCGCAGAATGTAGCGGTCGACCAGATCGACAAAAATATCCTCGGCGCCATCCCAGGTGAGGATTTCCTCGAGGCGCTCACCGGGAAACTGCTGGCGCATCAACAACGCATCGACGGCCTGAGAGCTCACAAAGACCCGGCCAATAGGTGAGCTGCTGCCTGAGAGCGCCAGCAGCAGCATGGGGTCGACATTAACGGTCTTGGCCAAGCGGTTGCGCAGCTGTTCCAGCACGTAGCCTTCGGGAAGATTCATCTGAAAAATCGGATGCAGCTCGCGGCGGCGATACTCATCCATGCGCACGGGCATCAACAAGCTGATCGCAGAATGGGCAATCGCTTGGTCGGCATAGCGGAAAATATAATCGTCAGCGCTAGTGAAGATTCGTCCGCTATCGCCTGCCGGCGTGCTGACCTGCAATGGCGCGCTCATTCAAACACCCCCTGCACTTCTTCCAGCGTCGGCATGCTTGCGGGAATAACCGACAGCTCACAGCCGAGGGCACCTAGCACGCGGGCATAAGCCGTCATGCCAACAGAAATGCTGCCCTTTTCCACGGCAATGATTTTTTGCCGCGTAAGCCCGGCAATTTCCGCCAGCCCGGCTTGAGTCAGCCCACGGTTAAGTCTCCGCTCGCGGATTTGCTGGCCTAAACGCTGTGTCAGAAGAAGATAGTCCATGTCACGTATACATAACCTTTATCGGTAAATGTAACGTATACGAAACTAAAGTCAAGATCAAGTCGCCATCTAGGGGGGCATATGCCACTCAATTACCCCTGCACGCAGTAAGCCTGCTGTCATTCAAACGGCGAAGTTACTGCTTAGGTTGAAAGCCGCAGAGTTCTGATCAGCAGGCTGTGCAGGCTATCGACGGCTTTTGAGCCCTGGGAAACGCGGCTTCGATAAACGGCCACTTCCATGGGTTCCAGCGGGCCTAGGCCATGGTCACTGCCAAGTATCTCCAGGTGCGTCGGCGCGCTGCACTGGGTCAACACGGCGACAGCCAGGCCACTTTCAACCGCAGCAATCTGCCCCGCCAGGCTGGAGCTGTTGTACACCACCTTGTAACGACGGCCCTGCAAGGCTAGGGAGTTAATCGCGCTGCGCTTGGCGAGGCTGCTGTCTTCATAGACGGCGATAGGCAGCGGATCGCGCCGCCACACCTGAAACTGCGCCGAGCCGACCCAGACCATCGGCTCATGAAAAAGCAAAGTGCCGTGCCGCAGCTGGTCTCGCGAGACCAATGCCAGATCCAGATCACCGCGCTCAACCCGGGGTATTAGCGAGGTTGATTGCTCGCATGCCAGCTCAATCTCGACCGCACCGTGCTGCGGCGCGAAACGCTTGAGCACTGGAGTAAGGTAGCGAGCGGCATAGTCATCCGGCACACCAAGGCGAATCCGGCCCGTAAGCTCCTCCCCCAGAAAGGCCGCCTGTGTTTCGGCATGCAGGTCGAGCATCCGCCTGGCATAGCCCAGCAGCAGTTGCCCTTCTGAGGTGAGTTGATGGTGCCGGGGTCCGCGCATTAGCAGCTGACAGCCAAGAGCTGCTTCCAGCTTCTTGAGCTGCATGCTCACCGCCGACTGAGAGCGGTTGACCTCTGGGGCCGCGCCCGACAACGAGCCTGCATCGACGACGGCGACAAAGCATTTAAGCCAGTCAATCTGGAGGTCTTGAACATTCATGGGGCAACTCATGCATTAGCTTATCGAATGGCTTGCTGCTGAATTATGCGTTTTTCTCCAGTTAGCGTCAGGTGCATAGTTCTGCCGTGCGTTAACTGGCTTCGCCCACTGACCAGTGAGGAAGCACCAGGCCACATCGGCAACAAACAGACTTGAAACGAAGCAGAGGCTGCAACATGTCGGACAGCGCCACACAGTTGCATGAGTTCAGCCGCCAGGATGTGTGGGCAGGCTTCAAGCAACTCGTCCCTCTTTCCATTTTTGTTATCGCCTTCGGCGCGGCTTTTGGCCTCGCGGCCGTACAGACTGGGCTGGATAATCCTTCGGCAGTGCTGATGAGCACGCTGGTCTTCGCCGGCGCCTCACAGTTCGCCGCGCTGGAGCTGTGGGGCGTGCAAATTCCCCTGGTCCCGCTAGCCCTCACCGTATTTGCCATCAATGCGCGTCACCTGCTGATGGGCGCATCGCTCTATCCCTGGCTGCGCCATTTATCACCGGCAAAACGCTATGGCGTGATGCTGGTCGCTTCCGACGCCAACTGGGCCCTGTCCATACAAGCCTTCAATCGCGGTAAACCGGGCTTCGGCTTATTGCTGGGTGGCGGTCTTGCGCTGTGGTCATTCTGGATATTCGGCACCTGGCTGGGCATCTATTTTGGCGGTGCCATCCATGACCCCAAGAGTTTCGGCCTGGACATGGTGATGGGCTGCTTCCTGCTGGCGATGGCCGTGGGGGGCGAGAAAAATCTGCGACTGTTGCTCATCTGGACAGTCGCCGCCGGTTCATCGCTGCTGGCCTACTGGTATCTGCCGGACAATAGCCATGTGGTTGTCGGCGCACTGGCAGGCGGCGTTCTGGGTGCTCTGTGGATGGAGAAGAAAAAATGAGCATTGCCACGACGGGTTTTGGCACGCTGATTATCGTTTTGATCATGGCTGCCGTGACACTGGCGACCCGCTGGGGTGGTGTGTTCGTGATGTCGTATGTGCCGATCAGCTACAGGGTTCAGCAGTTCATCAGCGCCATGTCCGGCTCGGTGCTGGTGGCCATTCTTACCCCCCTGGCGATTGATGGCGATATGAGTGCGCGGCTGGCTTTGCTGACCACGGCAATCGTCATGCTACTGGTAAAGAAACCTCTGCCGGCGATCGCTGCAGGCATATTGGTCGCGGCTATCAGCAGGCAATTCTGAATACAGCAGAACGCTGACGCGCTGCACGCTGGGGTAACCCTGCGCAAAGGCTGTACCTGGCAGCCCTGATCAACGACCATTGGCCGAAGGTCAGGTTTGCCTGCCCCGCCCCACAGCTATTCAAGGTCATGCCGTGTTCTCCTCTGAGCGTTTGAAAGGCATCGATGTTTTCGTCTGCGTCGCCGAACTCGGCAGCTTTGCTGCGGCGGCCGAACGTCTGAGCCTCACCAGCTCGGCGGTGAGCAAAGGCATCGCGCGCCTGGAAACCCGCCTGGGCATACGCCTTTTCGAACGCACCACGCGCAAGCTGGCGTTGACGGATGCGGGTACGGCCTTCTACCGAACCTGCACGCGAGTACTCGCCGACTTGGAAGAATCTGAGATGGCCCTGCATGCCGAGTTCTTCGAGCCTCGTGGGCGAATTCGTATTGATCTGCCCGCGTCCTATGGGCGCATGCATGTACTGCCGGTGATTCTGCAGCTGGCCAAACAGCATCCACTGCTGATGCCGCATATCTCCTTTACCGATAGCTTTGTCGACCCGGCCGATCAAGGCATCGACATTCTGGTGCGCATCGGTGGTTCGGATATTTGGCCGGCGACCCTGAGCCACCACTACCTGGGCGCCGAGCGCCTGATCTACTGCGCCGCTCCCGAGTACCTTTCTAGGAGGGGGACGCCGGCAAGCGAAGCGGAACTTGAGCAACACGACTGCGTGCTTTACGGCCATAGCGATGGTCAGGTCAGCCCCTGGTACCGAGAAGGCCCTGCGCCTGGCGACAAGAAGCGGCGAATCATGCCGGCGCGAATCGCTGTCGGCGATGGTGAGGGGGAAGTGCTGGCCGTCCTGGCGGGCTATGGCATCGCGCAATTGCCTACCTGGCTGGTGCAGGGGCATCTGGATAGCGGCGCACTGGTCGAGGTGCTGCCGCAGCTGGCCACCGATGGCCTGCCAATGAACCTGGTTTGGCTAAAGAAACGCGAGACGCTGCCCAAGGTCAGCGTCCTGCTGGAAGCGCTCGCGATCTGCCTGACTCCCGCAGGCCACAACTTGCCTGAACAAGCGGATAAGTGAATTTAGCTCAGCAATAGCCAGAAAAAACACCAGCAATAGGAAAATTAAGAACCAATACCATGACACCTTCCTTACTGAAGAGCGGCGTCATGAGTGCTATCGAATCACCCCGGTCACTAATTTGCACTTCGGCTAGTTCCACGCTGAGCATCACCATCCTGGCCATCTCTGCCTTTCTGATCGTAACCACAGAATTCCTGATTATCGGCCTGCTTCCCGCCCTGGCCCGTGACCTTGGCATTTCGATTGCCGCAGCAGGTCAGTTGGTCACGCTGTTCGCCTTCACTGTCATGCTCTTTGGCCCACCGCTGACCGCCGCCCTCGCCCACCTGGACAGAAAGAAGCTGTTTATCGCGATACTGCTGGTCTTCGCATTTGCCAATGGCCTGGCCGCACTGTCATCGAACATCTGGGTACTGGCGATTGCGCGTTTTATCCCGGCATTGATGTTGCCGGTGTTCTGGGGCACGGCCAGTGAAACGGCAGCCCAACTGGCCGGCCCGGCAAAGTCAGGCCAAGCCATTGCCCGGGTCTACCTGGGTATCACTGCCGCGCTCCTGCTGGGCATTCCCCTGGGTACGCTGGCGGCCAACGGCATCGGCTGGCGAGGCGCCTTCTGGCTGCTGGCGGGCTTGTCACTGCTGATGGCCGTTGCCATGGCGATCTATATGCCAAAAGTCGCACGCAGCGCACGGGTCGACTTTCTTAAACAAGCACGCATCTTCAAAGAGCCGCCGTTTCTGGCCAACGTCGCGTTGTCGATCATCATCTTCAGCGCCATGTTCATTGCCTACACCTACCTGGCAGATATGCTGGAGCGCATCGCCGGCGTGGACCCTGCGCATGTGGGCTGGTGGATGATGGGCTTCGGCGCCATAGGCCTGGTTGGCAACTGGATTGGCGGCAAAGCAGTGGACCGCTCGCCACTCAAAGCCACGGCCCTATTCGTGGTGCTGCTGGCGGCGGGCATGGCTGCAGTCACGCCCTTGGCGAGCGCAGGTCTACTCATATGTATCGCGTTAGGACTCTGGGGTATCGCCAATACAGCGCTTTATCCGATCTGCCAGGTGCGGGTCATGAACTCGGTGAGCCACTCGCAAGCCCTTGCCGGGACGACCAACGTTTCTGCAGCCAACGCAGGGATAGGCATCGGCGCGATCATCGGCGGTTTGACCATCCAGACCGCAGGCATAGCCAGCGTTGGCTATGTAGCGGCGGCTGTTGCGGGCCTTGCATTGCTCATAATCCCTTTGATGAGCCGCCTGGCAACACCCAAGTGATGTGCAGATAAGCAGATTTGGCTTCCTTCCAACCTGAGGTCATATACCTAGGGCTTTCCAAGGCACGTGGTTAAAGGAATTTGACTTCTGCAAACGAGACCTACCTCTGAGGGCCCAATCTCAGCTGAAAACCGCATGAACAG
The DNA here is from genome assembly GCA_035655415.1 of Pseudomonas sp. GTDB lineage: Bacteria > Pseudomonadota > Gammaproteobacteria > Pseudomonadales > Pseudomonadaceae > Aquipseudomonas. The sequence goes on along the minus strand of DASRUM010000302.1, from coordinate 10,030 downwards.
CTTGCGCTGCCTGATAAAGAATTTGTCCGACATGCTCGATTTCCATTTCACTGATAATCAGCGGCGGCAGAAATCTAACGGTGGCGCCATGTCGCCCCCCTAGTTCCACGATCAGGCCGCGCTCCAGACAAGCACGCTGAAGTTTGCGCGCCTTGTCACCATCCGCCGCAGGCCGTCCCAGGGAATCGGAGCTTTCGGGGTCCACGATTTCCATGCCCAACATCAGACCGCGTCCGCGGACATCACCAACCCAATCGAATTCGGCTTGTAACCCTTGTAGTAAAAGCTGCAGCTGATTACCCACACATCGCACATGGGTGGTTAATTGCTCCTGCTGGATGAACCGCAGTGTCGCATCGCCTGCCGCCATGGCCAGTTGATTGCCACGAAATGTGCCGGCATGCGCGCCTGGTTGCCATTGGTCTAGTTCATTGCGATAGACCATTACCGAGAGCGGCAAACCGCCGCCGATGGCCTTGGACAGCGTAATAACATCCGGTGTGATTCCACTTTGCTCGAACGCGAAAAGATCACCTGTACGGCCAATACCGCACTGGATCTCATCCAAGATAAGCGTGATGCCATGTTCCTGAGTAATGTTCCGGAGCCCCTGTAACCAGCGTTCAGGGGCAGGAATCACCCCTCCCTCACCCTGAACCGTTTCGAGAATCATGGCTGCCGGCTGAGTAATACCACTTTCAGGATCGCTTAACAGGTGCCGGATGTAATGCAAGCCGGCATCAATAGACTGTTCTCCAGACAGACCGAAGGGACAACGATAACTGTATGGATAGGGTAAGAACTGAACACCTGCCAGTAGTCCACCCAGTGATTTCTTCGGGCCTAGATTGCCACTGAGCGAGAGCGTTCCAAGGGTCATGCCATGATAAGCACCGTGGAACGACAGAATGGTCTGCTGACCTAATGCGGTACGGGAAAGTTTGATTGCGGCCTCGACTGCATCCGCTCCACTGGGACCACAGAACTGGATACGGGCATTCTTGGCGAAATCGCTTGGAAGCAGATCGAACAGTGTCTGCACGAACGCGTCCTTGATGGGCGTGCTCAGATCGAGGGTATGCAGAGGGACGCCCGAACTCAGTGCTCTTTGTATCGCCTCCACCGTCACGGGATGATTGTGCCCCAGTGCCAGTGTTCCTGCGCCAGCCAGGCAGTCGATGTATACCTGCCCTCTCGAGTCCTCGACGTAAATACCTTGGGCACGTTTAAGTTCCAGAGGGATTCGCCGTGGATAACTACGAGCATTCGACTCTCGCTCCATTTGTCGCTGCAAGAGTGGCGTGGTGTCCAGGCAGTAGCGCTCTCTGAGTCCTGAATGCCGACGCTGAAGGTCGGCAGTGGCGCTCATTATCGGGCTGAATACACTCATGATTGCATCCTCGCATCACACGAATGGCACGTTCTCTAAGCACTCACCCAGGCAAGCCGGGCAAGACAAGACAACAAACCTTGAATTCCATATCTGGCGGCAGCACGTTGCACTGCCGCCAGTGTTTCTCAGAAGTCGTAACGAGCGGCCACGCCAACGGTCAACGGTGCGCCGACGTCTAGCAGGCTGTCGCTCTGGTTGTTAGTGATATAGCGCTCGTCGAACAGGTTGCGCACATAGCCGCTGAGCGTCAGGTCACCCAGGGGGTACTCGGCATTCAGGTTCACCAGCGCGACGCTGTCGTTGTAGCGTTCGCCGGTTACAGTCGATCCGCTCGTGTTGAAGTTGGAAATGCTCTTGCCCTGGTAAACGACATCACCGCCAATCATCAAGCCGTTGCCGAAGGTATAGTTGGCTCCGATATTGGCCATTTTCTTAGGCGCGAAAACGAATTCGCGGTCGCTGAGATCGACACCGTCACGCACGAAGGACTCGTACTTGGTGTCGTTGTAGGCCAGCCCCGCATTCAGCAGCAGTTGCGAAGTCACCAGATACTCGGCAGTGAGCTCCAGGCCGACCATGCGGCTCTCTGCAGCGTTGGCAACCTGGACCGTGTTATCGCTGAGATTGAGAAAAGACACCTGCTGATCTTTCCAGGTGGTGCGATAAAGGTTGGCACTGGTACGTAGACGTCTGTCCAGCCAGTTACCGCGCCAGGCCAGTTCGTAAGTGCTGGTGAATTCAGGATCGTAGGTCGCATGCCTTGCACGAGTCCTGACGTTTACCCCGCCGCTGCGATAACCGCGTTGCCAGGTCAGACCAAGCACATGGTTGTCAGTCAGGTCATAACTCAGACCGACCTTCGGCAGCAGTACGCTGGAACTGATGTCTTCGTCTGCCGAGGGGTCAGTAGCAATGTTCAACACATCGGTGGGGTATTCGATCTTGGTATTGTTTTTCTCATGATCCCAACGCAACCCGGTGATCAGTTGCCAATCCTCGACGAACTCCCAGTTGAGCTCACCGAACAGTGCCTGGCTGTTGATCTTGGTCTCGCCCTGCTGATCCAGTAGGACCATGCCATTGTTGACAAGCTGATCGTCGATCTCGCCCTTAAAGCGGCCTAGGTAAGCACCAATTACGCCGTTTACCTGCTCCGATGCATAACCCAAGCGTAGCTCTTGGCTGCCTAGCGTCTGTTCGTGATGACGGGGAGCCGTCTGGGTCGCAGTCGGTAAGCGGTCGAAATCGAGGATGGAGTGGTATTCCGACCAAGTGCCAGAGGTAACACTGGTCAGGGTCCAGAAATCGTCCAAACGATAATCCACCTTGGCGGTGGCCGTATCCTGCTCGAGCGTGTTGTGGGTCTCAGTGTTTTCGTAAAGGCTGAAATAATCCGGGCTGCCATTATTGGCTGCAACAGCGTTAACCCCGCTGCGCTGCTTCGTACGGGCGAAGGTCAGCAGCACATCCAGGTCATCGGACGGCTGGATTAGGAACTTGCTGCGGATATTGGCCGAACGCAGCTGGTTGGCGTCCATATCCAGAGTTTCGTTTTCGATGTGGCCGTCGGCAGTCTGATAATCGACGGCCAACCTGGCTGCTATCACACCTTCGACCAACGCGCCGTTGGCAACGAACGACGTGCCTTGCTCGCCATACTTGCCGACATTGCCGCGGACGGAGAACTCCGGATCGAAAGTCGGGTTCTTGGTTCTCATGATGATGGCGCCAGCCAAGGAATTGCGGCCCTGGGTGGTCGACTGGGCGCCGCGGTAGACCTCCACTTGCTCCATGTCCCAGAGCGGTAGTGGGTTGAGGGTCAGCAGGCGATTGACCTGCAGCGCATCGTCGACATAGACCGATACCGCACCGTTCATGGCCGCCGGTCCCTGGTCATCGAAGCCAGATACCGGAATACCGCGGATACCCCAATTTTCGTTACCTGACTGGGCGTAAACACCCGGAGTACGGTCCAGCACACTTTGCAAATCCTGGTCACCGTGAGTACGGATATCTTCACTGGTCACCACCGCAACGCTGGACAGCGTTTTGTCCTGAGTGCGCTGAATCTTCTCGCCAGTGACAACCACTTCTTTCAGTTGCAGCGGTTGTTCTTTTTCGGCTACCTCGGCCGCCAGCGCGGAAGTCGCTACCATCAGACCGGACGTAACCGCCAACGCCAGCGTATTTTTCTTAAATTTATTCATATGCCACTTGGCTCCTTCGCCATTTCCTCGTCCGGAGCGCCCCCAATAGACCGCTCCCTCCCTCCCCAAAGCTCCGACTAAAGAAGCCAGACACTCACAGTTGATAAATACTATTGATAGCAAGAATAATTTGCAATCTTTACGAGAGTGATTATCATTTAAATCCCATTGCATGCAGGGTAGTCATGCTGGGAAGGCGGTTGCGCTGAAGCTGAATAGGTCGGCGCGCCAGTTGACACAAACCTCTTGATTGGAGGGAGGAGCCATGGCTCATCGTCTACACGGAAGCGCACCAACCACTACTCAGATTATTGCGAACTATGTTTCGGGGGTACTTACAGCGCCTCCACATCAGTTGTGCTCTGGCGCGAGGGCGTCCCACGCATGAGTCAGCTTGCAGATGTGTGCGCTACTGATGCGATCCGCTCACCCTTGGAACAAGATGACTGCGTTATCGCCCCTCTGCTCCACAGCCACGCGCTGCCCCTGCTCATCAATAGCCAGCAGCGGGACTCGATCCATGCAATGAGCGACGAGATTCGCGCCATAGCCCTGGACGCGTTAGGGACGACCGGCGGCGTCCTGTTCCGCAACTTCAAGGTCCCCACACCTCTGGATTTCAAACGTTTCGCTGCCAGTTTCGGCATGCCACTGGGAACCTATGAGTTCGGCTCGACGCCCCGGAGCAAGGTGTTCGCAGGGGTCTATAGCTCTACCGAATACCCGGCTCACCAGAGCATTCCCCTGCACAACGAGCAGTCCTACACGCGCCAGTGGCCATCGCGCATTTGGTTCCATTGCATGACGGCGAGTCAGAGCGGTGGGGAAACCCCGATAGCTGACAGCCGCCAGGTGTACCGGGAAATTGACCCGACGATTCGCGAGGAATTCATCGCCAAGGGGCTGCTCTATGTGCGCAACTACAGCAGCGCGCTCGATATTCCCTGGCAGCAGGTGTTCAACACCGACGACCGCGGCAAGGTCGAGCAGTACTGCCGAGCGCAGGGAATTGAATGGAGCTGGAACGCTGACGGCGAGCTGAGCACGAAGCAACTGTGCCAGGCCGCCGTCCAGCACCCGGTCAGCCATGAGTGGGTGTGGTTCAACCAGGCGCACTTGTTTCATATCTCCGCCATGTCCGCTGATCTGCGCCAGACACTGATCGAGGCGGTTGGCCCAGCGCAATTGCCGCGCAACGTCTACTTCGGCGACGGCACACCGATTCCGGACGCCACTCTGGATGCCATTCGAGCGGTCTACGCCAGAGCCAGCGTGACCTTTGCCTGGCAGGCCGGCGACATTTTGATGCTCGACAACCTGCTGGTCGCCCACGGCCGCAACCCGTTCAGCGGTGACCGCAAGGTCATCGTGGCAATGGCCTAGGGGGATGCATGGTTAAGCCCTGCCCTCCTCTCATGCCTTTGAGCGAATCGGCTGCCCGGTGCGTCCGACAGTCATTCGCGCAGAGTCGCCTGTGGTTTCTGCACCAGATGGATCCTGGTCGCGCTCAGCACAATATCCTGGTCCGCCTGGTGCTCAATGGTCCGCAGCTGGTCGAGACTCGGCTGAAACACGCATTCAATGCATTGTGCATTCGACACCCACTTCTGCGCGCCTGCTACCGCATGACGCCGGCAGGCCCCGAACAGTGGTTGGCTGCCGGCCAATCGATCGAGGTAAAACAACGCGACCTCAGTAACCTGCCAGCGGCTGAGCAGAAGCAGGCGATTGACCGGCTGATGCACGATGAGCAGAACAGGCCGTTCGATCTCGAGTCAGGTCCGGTGATAAGGGCGTGTTTGCTCGATCTTGGCCTGAACGTGCAAGAGCTGATCATCGTTATTCACCACATCGCCTTCGACGGCCGCTCGGGCGAAATCCTCCTACAGGATCTGGCGCACTACTACGCCACCCAGGAACCCGGCGCACTGCTGCCCGGACGCCTGCAGTACGCCGACTTCGCGGTATGGGAGCCGGGCTATGTCACCGCCGAGTTGATTGAGGTAGAAACTGCGTTCTGGCGCGATCATCTAGCCGGCATGCCATTGCAACTGGACTTCAGCAAACGCCCACGTCCCCATGGAGACACTCAGGGAGGACGACACCAGTTCGTGATCCAGCCGCTGCAGGTCGCGCACCTGAAGCGGGCTAGCCGTGCTCAACGACTGCCCCTATTTGTGATGCTCACTGGACTGTTCCAGTTATGGCTGCACTACCTCAGCGGCCAGCGGCGCTTTCTGATCGGCACCGACGTGCATGGCCGCGACCTGCCTGAGTTGCAGGACATCTTCGGCTTCTTCGTTAACCAGCTCACCCTCAAGTGTGAACTCGAAGACGGTCTGCCTCTGGGTGAATTGCTTATGCGTACCCGCCACGCGATCCGTCTGGCCCATGCGCACCGCCAATTACCGTTCGACCTCTTGGTGTCCCAGTTGGCGCCACAGCGAGAGGCGGGACGCTCGCCGCTGTTCCAGACCAAGTTCAACTACCAGCGTGACCGTTTCAGCATCGATACGCTCGGCGACGCCCGAATCGTCCGCACTCAGGTCATTCAGGATCTTGCCGGCTTCGACCTGGTGCTCGACCTGATGCACCGCCACGACAGCATCGAGGTCACCCTGGAATACGACCGGCGCCTGTTCAGCCCCGATGAGATAGAACGCTTCGCTCACCTCTGGCAACGCCTGCTGGGGGCGCTCGACACCCTGCTCGAACTACCGATCAGCATGCTGCGTGAACGCCTGCAGAACTGGGACGACGCCCATCTGCAACAACAGCAACACACGCTGAACAATCAAGGCCGCGCCCGCCTGGGAAACACCCAGCGCCGCGCCGTCAGCCTGTAGCGACAAGGAACCCGCATGATCTCCACTCCACCTTCTGGCAATCGTCCCAGCACCGGGATCGCCCGTCGCAAGCCCATCGTGCTGTCCGAGCAGAGCATTGTCAGCGAACGCCTACTAGATCCGGCCTGGGATCTTCCCTGGCTGGTCGAGCCGAATCTGCCTGGCGTCGATCTGGCGCAATGGGCCGCGCAGAACCGCGACCGTCTGGAGCAGAAGCTGTTGCAACATGGTGCCATTCTGCTGCGCGGCTTCGACGTACAGGCCGCCGCGCACTTCAACGCCGTGATCGACGCCCTGTCGAGCGGCGCGCTGGAGTACATGTTCCGCGCCTCGCCGCGAACTCGGGTGGGCGGCAATATCTACACCTCGACGGACTATCCAGCCGACCAGGTCATCTTTCCGCACAACGAACACTCCTATTCCCCACGTTTTCCGCTGCGGCTGTTCTTCTATTGCCATCAACCCTCGGAAATTGGCGGTGAAACCCCCATCGGTTCAGTGCGCGCGGTAAAAGCGCAGATCCCGCCTGAAATCATCGAGACCTTCCGCCAGAAGAAGATTCTCTATGTGCGCAACTACGGCGATGGCTTCGGTCTGCCGTGGCAGTCCGTGTTCCAAACCGACGACCGCGCAGAAGTCGAGACCTACTGCGCCTCCGTGGGCATCGAAGTGGAATGGAAGGATGGCAACCGCCTGCGTACCCGCCAGGTCGGTTCCGCCCTGGCACGCCATCCCCGTACCGGCGAAGAAGTCTGGTTCAACCACGGCACCTTCTTTCACCTCAGTACGCTGCCCGCGGCCATCCGCGACTCGCTCGACGCAGGCTTCTCGCCGATGGACCTGCCCACCAACACCTTCTATGGCGACGGTAGCCCCATAGAAAGCGATGTGCTGGAGACGCTGCGTGCCGCCTATCTGGGCTCGCTGGTGAAGTTCCGCTGGCAGCGCGGCGACATCCTACTGCTCGACAACATGCTCGCGGTGCATGGCCGGGAGCCCTACAGCGGCCCCCGCAAGATCTACACCGGCATGGCCGAAGCCACGGCCGGCAACGACGTACAGCTCTGATACGCCCCTTCTTCCCCTTTGCTCACGAGGAAACAGCATGTCGGCTCTGACAGGTTTTCGCATCTCCCCACAACAGGCCCGAGCCTGGCGTGATACTCAGCAACAGGCTAGGGCCAACGCCGCAAGCTGGTTGCTGATCGAACCGGCGCAGGCTCCCACGCCCGCCGAAATCGAGGCACGCCTACAAGGGTTGGGCGAGCGCGAGGAAATTCTGCGTACGGCATTGCATGCGGTACCGGGCATGGCCTTGCCGATCCAAGTGATCCAGGACGTGGCCCGTGTCACCTTCGTCGTCGAAGACTGGCGTGGGCTTTGCGCGCAGGAACACGGGGCGCGCCTGACGCGATACCGCGAAGAGCAAGTGGATGAGTCGGTGCTGTCGGTCTGCTACGCACGAACGGCAGATGAGCGCTGGACGCTGTGGCTCAAAGGCTCGGCCGCTCTGCTGGATCAAACCAGCCTGGAGCTGATCGCCGCCGAACTGCTCGGCGCGCCTGCCGATGAGCGCCTGCAGTACGTCGACTACGCGGAGTGGAAAAACAGCCTGCTGGAGGAAGAGGCTGAGGGCCAAGCCGTGCGCTTCTGGCAACAGGCACGCACGGAAAGCGCCCCGCTTGAGCTGCACGGTTTGCAGACAAGCGCTGCCTCCGCGCTCTACCAACCAGCCCTTCAGCCATTGCACAACGTGCCCACACGTCGCGAACTGGAGCTGGCCGCCGAACAGGCTGACATGAGCCTGGAGGAATGGCTCTTCAGCGCCTGGTGCGTACTGCTGGCACGGCTCAGCGGGCAGCCGCGAATTCAGCTCGGCTGGTGCGACGCCGGCCGTGGCGAAGGGCTGGAGCAAGCGCTGGGGCTGTTCGAGCAGGTTCTGCCGATCCAGGCAGAGGTCGACCTACACGCGTCACTCAAGGCACAGGCCTCCACACTGCTCGGCCAGCTACGCCAGGCTCGCGGCTGGCGTGATTACTACGACAGCGAACAGGTCTGCGAAGTCTTCTTCACCTGTAGAGACGCAGCGTCATTGCAAAGCCATGGCGAGCTGTTAGACGCCGGCAGCTTGCGCCAGCGCTTCGCGCTCGGGTTGGAATGCCGACTGGATGCGGCGACGCTGGAGCTGCGCCTGGCCTATGACCGGACGCGCTTCGATACCACCGCCATTGCCTGCATCGAGGAGCAATGGACACTACTGCTGCGCGGCCTGTGCGCGCCAGCCCAGCCAATCGGCGCGCTGTCACTCGTCGGCCCTCGGCAAGATGAGCTGCTGGGCAACGCTGCACAGGCGCAAGTTCGTGCCATCGGCGTACTCGGGCTGATCGAGGAACGCGCCAGAGCCACCCCCAATGCGCCTGCCCTAGCCGATGCGGGAGGCATAACCCACTACGGCGAATTGCTCGATCAGGTCGAGTCGCTTGCCCGCCGTCTGTGTGCCGCAGGCGTGCAGACCGGCGATGTGGTCGGCATCCTTTTACGCCGCGAACGTCAGGCCATAGTCGCCATGCTCGCTGCACTGAAAGCCGGCGCCGCCTACCTGCCCCTGGATCCGTCCTACCCGGCCGAACGCCTGGCCTACATGATCGAGAACAGCGGCGCCCGCCTGCTGCTCAGCACCCGCGAGCAGCAGGGCAGCGTCGCCAGCAGCGCCCGAACTCTGCTGCTGGACGTAACGCATGGTGAATTGCCCGAGTCTGTTTCGCTGCCTGCTGTCGCCCCAACACAGACCGCCTACCTGATCTACACCTCTGGCTCCTCCGGGCAACCCAAGGGTGTGCCAATCAGTCACGCCAGCCTGAGCCATTCGACGCAGGTGCGCATGGCGTACTACCCGGAGCCGGTGCAGAGCTATCTGCTGCTTTCGTCGCTGTCCTTCGACAGCTCGGTGGCCGGCATTTACTGGACGCTCTGCCAGGGCGGCTTGCTAGTGCTACCGGCGAGCGGCGAAGAGCTCGACCTAGAGGCCCTGGCCGGACTGATCGAACGGCACCGTATCAGCCATAGCCTATCGCTGCCGTCGCTGTACGAGACGCTGCTGGACTACTGCCCAGCCCCAGCCCTTGCCCATTTGCGTACCTGGATCGTGGCTGGCGAACCCTGCACGGCACGGGTGCTGGAGAAGCACCGTAGCAAGGCACCGCAGGCGCAACTGGTCAACGAGTACGGGCCGACCGAAGCCACCGTATGGGCCACTGCGCAGGTGCTTAGCAACACAGCACCTGGCGATGCCTCCATCAGTATCGGCAAGCCGATTCCCGGCATGCAGTTGTGGCTGCTCAATGACAGCGCCCAGCAGGCGGCCATCGGCGAGCCTGGCGAAATCCACCTGGGCGGCCCGACCCTGGCCAGCGGCTACCTCGGTCTGCCCGAACAGACCGCCAGCGCTTTCGTCCGCTACCCGCACATCGGTGATGGCCAACGTCTCTACCGCACCGGTGACCTCGCTCGCCGACGAGCCGACGGCCAGCTGGATTTTCTCGGTCGCCGCGACCAACAGATCAAGATCCGCGGCCACCGCGTCG
>DASRUM010000301.1:0-4044 GCA_035655415.1 Pseudomonas sp. | reverse complement strand
CCGATGCACATGATGATCTTGATCGGCGCCATGGGGGGCGACCAGGCCGAGTAGCTGGTTTCGCTGTATTCAAGGGCGTATTGGGTCGAGGAAATACCGCCGTAAAGCAGGAACACAAGGTAGAAAATCAGAAAGCCGATGGTGATCGCATCGATGATCGCGCGGGCCCGTGGCGACCAGCGGCTGTAGAACAGGTCCATGCGCACATGGGCATCAAGCTGCATGGAATAGGCGCCGCCAAGCAGGAAGTAGGCGACCATCAAAAACTGCGCCGACTCGAGCGTCCAGGCGGCCGGCATAAAGAAGGTCTTGCTGATGGAGGAGTACAGCAGCACGCCGAGAATGGCGAAGATCAGGTACATGGCAAAGCGCCCGACAACGCGGTTGAGCGCCTCCACTGCGTGCACAAACAGCCTGATGGCCTTGGGCATACTGCACCTGCCGAATAATTGTTATTCCGAGAGCCTAGACCAAGATTGGCCAAAGCCAATCAGCGCAAAGTGGGTTAGCACAAAGCACGCCAGCTCTTTTGCGCAGGCAATCTCTCTCGAAATATCAGCAGCTTAGTGCGCAGCAAAAAGCCGCCCTAAACCCCGGCTAACCCTCTAGAAAGCCCATCAGCACCGCCACGGTGCGCGCGGGGTCCTCTTCTTGGGGCACATGGCCCAGCTCGTCGAACAGCACCAGACGGCTGCCTTTGATATCGCGCTTGAAGCGCTCGGCGTTGGCCGGTGGAATCAATTCATCGCGGCCGCCCCAGATAATCAGCGTCGGCACCTTGAGCTCGGCAATGCGTGTGTAGCTCTGCCCCGCTTCGGCCTGGATAAAACGCTGGCGCAAGGCTTCGCGATTACCCGCGCGCAGGGTCAGCTCGTAGTAGCGATCAATCAGTTCATCGCTGACCTTGCTCGGGTCGCCATAGACGTTGCGAATGCTCGCCTCGATCATTTGTCGTGGCAGCACGTTGGCCATCAGCGGCGCCAACGCAGGGATCTGCGCCAGGCGAAAACCGATGGGAATGGAGGTTGCGTTGCGCGGATAACCGGCGGCGTCTACCAACACCAGACGCTCGACTCGCTGCGGCTGGTCCAGGGCAAATTGCCAGGCCAGTTGCCCGCCAAAACTGTTGCCCGCCACCACCGCACGCGGCACCTGCAACTGATCCAGTACATGGGCGAGAAAGGCGCTGTAGTGAGCCATGCGGTAATCGCCATCGGGGAATGGCCCGGTCAGGCCAAAGCCCGGCAGATCTAGGCTGATCACTCGACGTTTAGTCTGCAGCGCCACCACCCAGCCCTCCCAGGTGTGCAGGCTGGCCGAGGTACCGTGCAGCAGCACAATCGGCGCCGGGTCATCCCGAGGGCCCTGGTCACGCAGGTGCACCAGCATGCCGTCGATGGCGAGAAACTCTGACGGTGGTAGAGCCCAGCGCGGCTTAAGGTCCGCCAGAGAACGATCCGGCGCCCAGTTCCAGGCGACCGCAGCGACCAGGCTGATCAGCAACAGCAGAACAAGGGATACGGATATCTGCACAACACGTTTCATAGTCGGTACCTGATGGCGGGGCACTGGCAATACTAGTCAACGAGGCGCAGCTTGCCTGTGACCGTCGTGCACCACCCGGTTGTAGGAGCGGCCCATGGCCGCGATAAGGGCTTCTCGGGCATGGAACTAGGCGTCCCCCCGCTCCCTCAATATGCAGACGAAAAAAAGCCCCGATGTGCCGGGGCTTGAGGAGTGTTGCGCCGTTTTGCGGCGCACACGATAAAACGGATATTTAGACCAGGCTGGTCAGCGCATCACGACTAAACGGCAGAATGTCCTGCTCGCGGCCATCGCGTACTTTTACCGCCCAATCCGGATCGACCAGCAGCGCGCGGCCTACGGCAACCAGGTCGAATTCCTGCTTGTTCAGGCGCTCCAGCAGGTTTTCCAGGCTGGCTGGCTGCGCCACCTTGTCGGTGTTGACCATAAACTGCAGGAACTCGCCGTCCAGGCCGACGCTGCCGACGGTGATGGTTGGCTTGCCGGTGAGTTTGCGAGTCCAGCCAGCCAGGTTCAGCTCGGAGCCGTCGAATTCAGGCTCCCAGAAGCGACGAGTCGAGCAGTGGAAGATATCCACGCCTGCGTCGCTCAGCGGCTTGAGGAAGGCTTCCAGGGCTTCCGGGGTTTCCACCAGACGGGCGCTGTAGTCCTGCTGCTTCCACTGCGAGAAGCGGAAGATGATCGGGAACTCCGGGCCGACTGCGGCGCGCACGGCCTGGATCAGTTCGATGGCAAAGCGCGAACGCTGCGACAGGTCACCACCGTATTCGTCGGTGCGCTGGTTGCTGCCGGCCCAGAAGAACTGGTCGACCAGATAGCCGTGGGCACCGTGGATTTCCACGCCGTCCATGCCGATGGCTTTGGCATCTTTAGCGGCTTGGGCGAAGGCGGCGATCACTTCGTTGATGTCGTCCTGGGTCATGCCGTGCACAACCACGTTGCCTTCTTTGATTTTCTCACTCGGGCCATAGCCTGGGACGCTGGCGTCCGGCTCGGTGCCCAGCTTGCGTACATTGCCCACGTGCCACAGCTGCGGAACGATCTTGCCGCCTTCGGCGTGCACCGCCTCGACCACGTTCTTCCAACCAGCCAGGGCGTCTTCACCGTAGAAACGTGGCACGTTCGGGTAACCATTGGCGGCTTTATGGCCGACGGTGGTGCCTTCGGTGACGATCAAGCCCACACCGCCAGCGGCGCGGCGACGGTAGTACTCGATGACCTTGCTGTTGGGTACGCCACCCGGGGAGAAGGAACGGGTCATCGGCGCCATGACCACACGGGTCGGCAGCTCCAGGTTGCCCAGGGTAAAGGGTTGGAACAGCGCTTTAATGGGATCGGTCATCATCGTTCCTCTAGCCGGCCACACGACCGGTCGTCTTGATCAAGGTGTTTTAAAAAATCAGGCCTGCAACAACAGCTGCAAACGCTGGATAAAGTCGTTAAGTGCCTGGGTGTTGTTCGCTACTTTCAAGCGGGTCAACGCACCCTGCCAGGCGTTGGCGATAAAGCTCGCCAGGTTGCGGCAATCCTCATCAGCAGGCAGTTCACCAGCGGCCTGCGCCTGTTCCAGACACGCCTGCAGGGTGTCCGCCGAGGCTTGCAAAATCGCATCGACCTGCGCGCCCAGAGTCGGTGACAGCTCGGCCATCTCGAAGCTCAGGCTGCCAATAAAGCAGTGGTATTCCAGACGCTCCTGGCGAGCGAAGTGCTCCACCAGCTCGGCGTAATAACCGAGGATGCGCTCGCGCGGGCTTAATGCAGGATTGGCCAGGGCTTCGGCATAACGCGCCAGGCGCGGCTGATAGACCTGCTGCAGGGCCTGCAGGGCAAAGTCTTCCTTGCTGGCGAAGTAGTGGTAGAAGGAGCCTTTCGGCACCCCCGCCGCCTGGACGATTTCCTGCACACCGGCGCCGTGATAACCACGACGGGTCATCACCTCGGCGCCTTTGGCGAGGATCAGGTCACGCTTGTCGAGTCGGATGCTGGAGTTCATACCGGCAAGAATATGACCGGTCGTCTCGCCCCGCCCAGCACTATTAATTTGCGTGATTATCAGTAAGAAGCAGAACGGGTTTTAGAAACGAAAAAGCCGCGAACAGGTCGCGGCTTTTCGGGCAGGCGTGAGCCTTAATCAGCGCTGCAAGCGCTGACTTGGCTTATTAGCCGCGAGCAGCCTTGATCACTTCAATATAGGATTCGGCAAAGCGTTGATCCTGGATCAGCGCGATAAAGTCATTGCCCTGGGCATCCTTGGCATTCAGGTCGTAGCCAGCAGCAACGAAGAAACCGACAAAGCGCTCGAAATCATCGATACGCAGGCCACGGTAGGCCTTGATCAGCTTGTGCAACGGCGGCGGCGTGGCATCGGCCGGTTCCACGCTTAGGAACAGCTTGATCGGCTCGTCACCAATCTCTTCGCCAATCACCTGTTTCTTGTCTTTACGCATCACTCACTCCAGCTAACCAGGCCACACGGGGGCGGCAGTGTACCTCCGGGGC
>DASRUM010000300.1:0-8970 GCA_035655415.1 Pseudomonas sp. | reverse complement strand
GCCCCGTGGGCCAGGCAGTGCGGTTGTATGCCATCTGAATCGACAAGCCTGGAGATAACAGCATGAGTACGAGACGCAGTTTTCTGAAAACCGCCGCGGTGGCCACTGGGGCAGCAGGGGCAACGGCACTGGGCCCGGCGCATATCTACGCCGCCGAGCCGAAAAAAATCGTCTGGCGTTTGCAGACCTATGCTGGTGCGGCATTGGGCGAGCATGTGATCAAACCGTCCATCGATGCCTTCAACAAGGCCGCCAATGGTGAGATGGAAATCCAGCTGTATTACGCCGACCAACTGGTGCCCACCGGCGAGCTATTCCGCGCTATGCAGAAGGGCACCATCGATGCGGTGCAGAGCGATGACGACTCCATCGCCGCGCCCGTGGATATCTCGGTGTTCGGCGGCTACTTCCCCTTTGCCACCCGCTATAGCCTGGATATTCCGGTGCTGTTCAACCAGTACGGCCTCAATGAAATCTGGGCCGAGGCCTATGGCGAAGTCAAAGGCGTGACCTGGCTCGGTGCCGGCGCCTGGGACCCTTGCCACTTCGCCACGGTCGAGCCGATCACCAAGCTTGAGCAGCTCAAAGGCAAGCGCATCTTCACCTTCCCTACAGCCGGTAAGTTCCTCACCCGCTTTGGCGTGATTCCGGTGACCCTGCCCTGGGAGGACGTCGAAGTGGCGATCCAGACCGGCGAGCTGGATGGCATTGCCTGGTCCGGCATCACCGAGGACTACACCGTCGGCTGGGCCAACGTGACCAAGTACTTCCTTACCAACAACATCTCCGGCGCCTGGTGCGGTTCCTACTTCGCCAACTCGGACAAATGGGCCGAGGTACCCGAGCACCTGAAAACCCTGTTCAAACTGTGCATGGACAGCTCCAACTACTACCGCCAGCACTGGTACTGGGGCGGTGAAGCGCAACTGCGGGTCGAGGGCGGCAAGCTGCAACTGACCTCTATCCCGGCCGAGGAGTGGGCCACGGTGGAAGCTGAGGCGCTGAAGTTCTGGGACGAAATCGCCAAAACCAGCCCCCGCTGCGCCCGTGTGGTGGAAATCTTCAAAAAGTACAACGCCCTCATGGCCAAGGCCGGCGCGCCGTATCGTTGATAGCGTCGCTCCGCCTACAGAGTCACGCCCGCGCCGCAAGGAGCGGGCGTTTTGCTTTCGCCTTGGCGTTGCCTGCGGGGCTGCACTTAATCGCTGCAATACTCTTTGCCGCGATGAGCACACCACAGGCTTTACACTTGCGCCCGACCCTATCTGTTTCGAGACACGCACCATGACAAACCTTTACTTCGATAACACCCAGCGCTACGGCCGGGTTACCCGCATGCTGCACTGGGCCATGGCGTTTTTACTGGGCTGGCAGTTCCTCACCACCCTGGTGAAGGTGCTGATGGAGGAGTCTGCTCTGGACGAATTTATGTGGGGTACGCACAAGGCCACCGGTGTGCTGCTGATGCTGATGATTGTGCTGCGCTTGAGCTGGGCACTGTACAACCGCACGCAACGTCCGGCATCGCTGGGGCTGGCGGCGAGCCTGGGGCATATTGCGTTATATGGCTTGATGCTCTGTGTGCCGCTGTTTGCCCTGCTGCGCCAATACGGCTCGGGACGTGAACTGACGGTGTTCGGCATGCAACTGATGCCGGGCTTTAGCGGCGAGAAGATCGAATGGCTGATGCTGCCAGCCAATCTGTTTCATGGCTGGGGCGGCTGGTTGCTGTTGCTGCTGATAATCGGCCATGCGCTGATGGTGTTTGTTCACCGCAGCCAGGGCCAGGACATTCTGCCGCGTATGCTGGGTCGATAATCCCGACTCAGGTGTTTGGATTGCTGCCGTGATGTCGTCGCACCAGCCTGGGCAGGCTGATCAAGGAGGCTAGTTTGCGTAGCGAGTGCGCAGGGCCTGGAAACGCCCATCCTGCTTAAACCTTTGCAGGGTTTCGCGCCAGCGCACGATATCCTGCTCCGGCATCCCGCGGGACAAGGCGATAAAGCCTTCGTCGCGGCCGAGTTGCACAGCACTCGGGCGGATGCTGTCAGTGGTGATTTGGGCTTCGTGCAGCTTCTGCGCAAGCCCTGAGTCGGCCGACGCAACCAGCGCGACCCGGCCGGCCGCAAGCATGCTGAAGCAGGTGCTGTAGGTGTTATTGCGTTTTAACTGCGAGAACGCCATGGCCGATAGACGTTCGTCATGGGAGCTGCCGTTCAGCACGCACACCGAGAGGTTCTTGGCATCCAGCAGGTTTTGAATGCCGGTGGGACGCTGAGTGTTTTCGTAAAGCCAGTCGGTTTCCTCCCAGATCGGCCCCACCCAATGTGCCAGTGCCAGGCGCTCCGGCGTTTTGCCGAGGTTGAAGAGCACCACATCGTCGCGCTGCTGGAGTTGTGCCAGGCCACGCGCCAGGGGGACCTCCTGGATCGGCAGTGGCTTGGCCATGTCGGCTAACAGGGCGCGCACCAGCTCCAGATAAAACGCTCGCTTGCCGGCATGTTCGCGCCCGCGCAATTGCCCATCGATAAGCTCGGCCTGGCTGTCCAGGCTATGGGTATAAATCAGCCAGTCACGCGCCTGACCGGTCGTGGGGGCGAGCAAGCCCATCAGGCTTAGCGTCAGCCCTGCCGTGGCAAGGGTTGTATGGCGCGTCATGCCGTGCGCTGGCGTACGGCGGAAAATCAACTTCAAACAACCTCCTGTATGAACCCTTGAGCAGTTTTATCCGCTTCTGCAGCCAGACTTTAGCCAAGGCGCGGGCCTGGCGCCTTATCGTGAACCACATGGCACCGCCATCTAATGACTGTGCGGCTCAGCTGTAAAGCGCAATCCACCACTGGCCGCGCCTCCAACAGGTTGTTTTGTGCAATCGCTCAGCCAACTCGGCAATCCTGTACCACACTAACTGGGCTTTTTCCGGGTGTTCTAACAGGCGTTGGGTGGTAGTCAGGGCGCGTTGTGCGGTTGTTGTGGGGATGCGCTTGAGACTCTGTTGTTGCCCCGGATGTCGGCCATAACGACAGTCATAACAACAAGAGACAGGTGCATTTATGCTCAATCCGCGAGACGTGAAAACCGTTCTGGATGCCAAGCGCATTGTCGAGGAGCGCGGCCTTAGCCATATCAAGGTTGGGGTATTTGATAACGATGGGGTGATGCGCGGCAAGTACCTCAGCCGCAGCAAGTTCTTTTCTGCCCTCGACAGCGGCTTTGCCTTCTGCGATGTGGTGCTCGGCTGGGACGTGAAGGACCAGCTCTACGACAACGCCCAATACACCGGCTGGCACACCGGCTACCCGGATGCGCCGGTGCGGGTGTTGCCGCATACCTGCCGCGACTTACCCTTTGAAAACGGCATGCTGCTGTTTATCTGCGAGTTTGCCGAGGCGGCGGAGAAGGTCTGTCCGCGCGGCACCCTGCGCCGGGTGATTGAGCGCTGCAAGGCCATGGGCTTTGATGCCTTTGCTGCGCTGGAATATGAATTCTTCATGTTCGATGAAACCCCGGAGTCGGCCCGCGAGAAGGGTTTTCGTAATCTCAAACCCTTTACCCCGGACTGGTTTGGTTACTCGATGATCCGCAACTCGGTACACGCCGAGCTGTACCACGAGATTCTCGAAATGGCCGAGCGCATGGACTTTCCCATCGAAGGCCTGCACACCGAAACCGGCCCTGGCGTGCTGGAGGCGGCGATTGCCTATGACCGCGCCGAAGCGGCGGCCGACAAGGGCGCGCTGTTCAAGACCTTTATGAAGGTGCTGGCCCAGCGCAATGGCCTGATGGCCACCTTTATGGCCAAGTGGTCGGGCAAGTACCCGGGGCAGAGCGGGCATATTCATGTGTCGTTGCGTGATCTGGCCAGCGGCAAGTCGGCGTTCTATGACCCGAGCCAGGCGCACAATATGAGCAAGATTCAGCGCCACTTTCTCGCCGGACAGCAACGTCTGATGCCGGAATTCCTCTGCATGGTCGCGCCAACGCTGAACAGCTACCGGCGGTTGATCCCCGGTTTCTGGGCGCCCACCGATGCCACCTGGGGCGTGGAAAACCGCACCGCCGCGCTGCGGGTAATCCCCGGCAGCGACAAATCCCAACGCCAGGAATATCGCCTGGGTGCGGCCGACGGCAATCCATTTCTAGCCCTGTCGGTGGCGCTCGGCTCTGGCCTGTACGGCGTGATGCAGCAGTGGGAGCCAACCGAGCCGGTGGTGGGCAATGCTTACGCCATGAGGCATCCGGAAGAGCTGGCCCTGCCGCGCACCCTGTGGGATGCGGCCCAGCGCCTGAAAGCCTCGACGGCGGCGCGGGAGCTGTTTGGCGATGAGTTTGTCGAGCACTTCGCCGCCAGCCGCGAGTGGGAAGAGCGCGAATATCGCCGGCATGTCAGCGACTGGGAACTGGATCGCTACTTCGAAATTATCTAGCGCGGCCCCGGCTGTTTGGGCTTATGGAGTTTTTCAATGAGCAAACTGCAATGCATTTCACCCATCGACGGCTCGGTATATGTCGAGCGCCATCTGGCTTCCAATCCCGAGATTCAAGCGGCGCTGGTCAAGGCCGAACTGGCGCAGCAGGCCTGGAAGAACACCCCGCTGGCCGAGCGCATTGCCATCGGCCGCAAGGCGATTGCTGCCTTCGCCGCCAAGGAAACCCAGCTGGCTGAAGAGCTGTGCTGGATGATGGGCCGGCCGATCCGCTATGCCGCAGGCGAAGTACGCGGCTTTGTCGAGCGTGCTAGCTATATGGCGGATATCGCCGAACAGGCTCTGGCGGATATCAATGTGCCGGAAAAGCCCGGTTTTATTCGCTTTATCCGCCGCGAGCCGCTGGGCGTGGCGCTGGTGATCGCGCCCTGGAACTACCCCTATCTGACGGCAGTGAATGCGGTGATGCCGGCGCTGCTGGCCGGCAATGCAGTGCTGCTCAAGCATTCAGCGCAAACCCCGCTGTGTGCCGAGCGTATGGTCGAAGCTTTCAGCGAGGCTGGCTTGCCGGACGGGGTGTTCCAGTATTTGCACTTGAGCCACGGGGAAACCGAGGCACTGATTCAGGCGCCGACCATCGCCCATGTCGCGTTCACCGGTTCAGTGCCGGGCGGCACCATGGTTGAGCGCGTGGCGGTGGGGCGCTTTCTCAGCATAGGCCTGGAGCTAGGCGGTAAGGACCCAGCCTATATACGGGCTGATGCCGATCTGACCCATGCGGTGGAAACCACGATTGATGGGGCGTTCTTCAACTCCGGGCAATCCTGCTGCGGCATCGAGCGCATCTATGTGCACGAGTCGCTCTATGACGCCTTCGTCGAGCAGGCGGTGGCGCTGGTTAAACAGTACAAGCTCGGCCGCTCCGATGACCCGGATACCACTCTCGGCCCGTTGGTGCGCGCCGAGGCGGCGGATTTTGTTCGTGGGCAAATCCACGATGCCATCGAGCAGGGCGCCACCGCCCATCTGGTGCCGGCCGACTTTGCCCTGGACCATCCTGGCTCGCAGTACCTGGCGCCGCAGGTGCTGACCAATGTGCACCACGGTATGCGCGTGATGACTGAAGAATCCTTCGGCCCGGTGGTGGGCATCCAGAAGGTCAAGGATGACGAAGAAGCCCTGGCGCTGATGAACGACAGCGAGTTCGGCCTGACTGCCGCCATCTTCAGCCGTGACGTGGATGCTGCCATGGCGCTGGCTGACCGGGTACAGGCCGGCACGGTGTTTCTCAATCGCTGTGATTACCTCGACCCGGCGCTGGCCTGGACTGGGGTGAAGAACTCTGGACGCGGCTGCACACTGTCCAGTGTCGGCTTCGAGCACGTCACCCGGCCGAAATCCTTTCATTTCAAGACTCAGTTGTGAGGCGCGCCATGGACCTGAATCACTACCGCATGAACTGGAACTACCCAACCTCGGTGCGCGTTGGCGTCGGCCGCATCAGCGAACTGGCGGCCTCCTGTCGGCAATTGGGGATGAACGCGCCGCTGCTGGTCACTGACCCTGGCCTGGCCGCACTGCCGATGATCGACCGCGCGCTGCTGCACTGCCGTGATGATGGCCTCAAGGCCGGGCTGTTCCATGGCATCAAGGGCAACCCTACCGGGGATAACGTGATGGACGGGGTGGCCGCATTCAAGGCCGGTAAGCATGACGGGGTGATCGCCTTTGGCGGCGGCTCGGCGCTGGATGCCGGCAAGGCCATCGCCCTGATGGCTGGCCAGGATCGGCCGCTGTGGGATTTCGAGGACATCGGCGACAACTGCAACCGCGTCAATGTTGCCGGCATGGCCCCGGTGGTGGCGGTGCCGACTACTGCCGGTACCGGCTCGGAAGTCGGCCGCGCTTCGGTGATTACTGACGATGCCGCGCATATCAAACGCATCATCTTCCACGCGCGCATGTTGCCGGCACTGGTGATCCTTGATCCGGAACTGACCCTCGGCCTGCCGGCCAAGATCACCGCCGCCACCGGCATGGATGCGCTGTCGCATAACCTGGAGGCCTTCTGCTCACCGCTGTTCCACCCCATGGCCGAGGGCATCGCCCTGGAAGGCATGCGCCTGGTGCAACAGTACCTACCGCGCGCGGTGGCGCAGGGCAGCGATGTTGAAGCGCGGCTGCAGATGTTGGTGGCCTCGAGCATGGGCGCGACCGCATTCCAGCGTGGTCTCGGCGCCATGCATGCCTTGGCCCATCCGCTCGGCGCGCTGTACGACGCGCACCATGGCCTGCTCAATGCGGTGCTGATGCCCTATGTGCTGGTGGCCAACCGCGAACGCATCGAGCCGCAGATGGAGAAAATGGCGCGCTACCTGAACTTGGCCAAACCCGGTTTCAGCGGCGTACTGGAGTGGGTGATGGCGCTGCGTGAACAGGTCGGCATACCGCACAGTCTGGGCGAGATTGGCATCGATGAAATACGCATCGAACAGGTTGGGCAGATGGCTGAGGTCGACCCCTCTGCCGGCACCAACCCGATTGCCTTTACGGCTGCGCAGTACAGTCAGCTTTTCGAGAAAGCCCTGCGCGGCACTCTCTAGTCTGCGATCTGCCGGGCGCTGGTTGTTAAGCAACTCGCGCCTGGCCTCGCTGTAGCGAACAGATACATGACCCGCCGGTTCTTCGCTTGCGCTGGCCGCGCGTGACTCCTTATAGTCCGCCGGCACATAAGCGCCCGGCTTGCGTCATTACCGGCTGCAAGCAGGGCCTGTTACCGCAATGGTGAGAGGCCATGATCGAAATAAAAAACCTAACCAAGCGTTTTGCGCAACACATCGCGGTGGACAACCTGTCCTTTAGCGTTCAGCCCGGTGAAGTGCTGGGCTTTCTCGGCCCCAATGGCGCCGGCAAATCCACCACCATGAAGATGCTTACCGGCTTTCTTGCGCCGACGTCCGGCAGCGCCAGCATCCTTGGTTTCGATATCCAGAAAGACACCCTCAAGGCCCAGCGGCAGATCGGTTATCTGCCCGAAGGCGCGCCGTGTTACGGCGATATGACGGTGCGCAGCTTCCTCGAATTTATTGCCGAGGTGCGCGGTTTCAAAGGCGCCGAGAAGCGTGAGCGGGTAGCCAAGGCGGTGGCCCAGGTCGAGCTTGAGGCCGTGCTTGAGCAGTCGATTGAGACCCTGTCGAAAGGCTTCAAGCGGCGCGTCGGTTTGGCCCAGGCGATTCTGCATGACCCCAAGGTGCTGATTCTCGACGAGCCCACCGACGGCCTCGATCCGAATCAGAAGCACCAGGTGCGCAAGCTGATCCAGAGCCTGGCCTACGACAAGATCGTGATCATCTCCACCCACATTCTTGAAGAAGTCTCGGCCGTCTGCACCCGAGCGGTGGTGATCGCCCACGGCAAGCTGCTGGCCGATGGCACGCCGCTGGAGCTGGAAAGCCGTTCGCGCTATCACCAGGCCGTCACCCTGGTGGCCGCAGAGCCGCTGGATCAGGCCGCGCTGGCTGCCTTGCCGGGCGTTGCCGGGGTGGAAGAGAACGCCCTGGAACATAGCCTGAGCATTCTGGCCAAGCCAGGTGAGGTGATCTTCCCGCAGGTCAATGCGCTGATCGCCGAGCGCGGTTGGCAGGTCAAGGAGTTGAATGTCGAACGCGGTCGGCTGGACGAAGTGTTCCGTAGCCTGACCCGTGGGGAGGTGGTATGAGTCAGTTATCGGTGATCTTCAAGCGCGAGCTGGCGAGCTACTTCGCCACGCCGCTGGCTTACGTATTTATCCTGATCTTTCTGGTGCTGTCCGGGGTGTTCACCTTCTACCTCGGTGGCTTCTTCGAGAGCGGCCAGGCCAATCTGTCACCGTTCTTCAACTTCCACCCCTGGTTGTATCTGTTCCTGGTGCCGGCGATTGCCATGCGCCTGTGGGCCGAGGAGCGCAAGAGCGGCACCATAGAGCTGCTGATGACCCTGCCGATCACCCGTTTTGATGCGGTCACCGGCAAGTTCCTCGCTGCCTGGGTGTTTGCCGGTTTAGCGCTGCTGCTGACCTTCCCGATGATCATCACCGTCAACTACCTCGGTGAGCCGGACAACGGCGCGATTGTCACCGGTTATATCGGCAGCTGGCTGCTGGCCGGCGCCTACCTGGCGATTGGCTCGTGCATGTCGGCCCTGGCGAAGAACCAGGTCATCGCCTTTATCCTGGCGGTCAGCGTGTGCTTTCTGTTTATCGTCAGCGGCTTCCCCATGGTGCTCGACGGTTTCAGTGGCTGGGCGCCGCAATGGCTGGTGGATGCCGTGGCTTCGCTGAGCTTCCTGACCCGCTTCGATGCGATCAGCAAGGGCGTGATCGACCTACGCGACCTGCTGTATTTCCTCACCCTGATCGCCGCCTGGTTGGCTGCGACGGCGGTGGTTATCGACCTGAAGAAAGCTGACTGAGGCCGCCCATGAAAAAGCTGATGGTTTCCAGCGCCGGGCTCGCACTCATTGCCCTGGCGTTTCTCGCCTTCAACCTGTTCTCCAGCGTCAGCCT
>DASRUM010000299.1:0-39849 GCA_035655415.1 Pseudomonas sp. | reverse complement strand
ACCTGCTACGGGAGCCAGGGCAAGGCAGCATGCCAATAGCGCGCCGCGCCATCCGATTGCATCGACTACTGCCGTTTGCGTCATTCTTTTCATGATGGGCTCCGTGCTGCCATGGCAGGTCATGTCAGCGGATGCCGTCGTTGGCCAGGGCATCAGGCGTGAACTCGACATCCGGAAGGCGTTCGAGCAGCTCGTAGTGAACCGGCTTTTCGTTGAACAAACCGGCGACCATGGCTGCGCCGGACAACAAGTCGTTGAAGCCGAAGGCGAACATGAAGTTGCCAGGTAGATCGGGCATCACGATGACCTGACCCCAGGTAGTTTTCCAAAGCTGACCATTTGCGTCCCAGCGGTCGCCCAGCACACATGTCCAGGTGTCCTCGTCGCAGTAATACAGGCTGCGTGCGGCCTGGTGACGCTGGCCGTCACGCAGTGTGGCCTCGACCACCCAGACGCGGTGCAGCTCCCAGCGCACGTGCTCGGGATTGAGGTGATGGGCGCTCAGTACGTCCTTGTCGGAGGTCGGCTGCAGCAGCTTGTTGGCGTTGTAGGGAATGTACTTTTCCTGCTTGCCGAGTAGTTTCCAGTCGAAGCGATCCAGCCGGCCGGAGAACACCTCAAGCTCATCAAAGCTCATGACCCCCGCCATGGTCGGGCTTGGCGTATCGCAGCACGTATTCGGCAGCTTGCGCACGCGACGCTGGCCGACCAGATAGACCCAGGCCTGGTCCTTGGCTGCGTCGAGGTTCTGCCTGCCGACGACGCCCTCGCCAGCGCGGATAGCCGGGGCGGTCAGGTTGACGCGGATGTTGAAGTACAGGTTGGACTTGGCGTACTCCTCCAGGGTGGTGTCCTTGAAGTAGTACGGTACCTGTTGCACAGAACTGGCTTCGCTCGCCAAGACGGCGCGGCCATCGGCTGTCAACTGGTAGGCCGTGGCGTAGAAGCGTGCAGCCGGTGCACGCCAGCGTAGCAAGTGGTTCCACATCACCTCGGCACCGCTGGTCGGGATCGGAAAGGGGATACCGCCGAATGCGCCGACCACTACATCGTTATCGATGCGGGCGCGGCTCGCGTTAGTCAGGGTGTTGTCGTAGACCCATTGCGGCGCGGCGGCAGTGCGGTGCGTCTGGTAGACGTCGAGGCGATAGCTGTCGGGGTACTTGGCCAGCATCGCGCGGGTGCCATCGGTAAGCTTGTCCGCGTATTGGGCGGCGTTGCTCGCATTAATGGTGAACAGCGGCTTTTCGTTTTGGAACGGATCCGAACGGCGACCGCCCGGCTTGTCGCCAGGGATGGGCGTAGTCATCCCGCCGGTCCAGGCTGGAATGCTGCCATCGGCGTTGCCGGCACGTTCGGCTCCGAGCGGGGTGAGCTCGCCTTTCAGCTTGGTGGCTTCTTCGGCGGTCACGGCCGCAAGGCTCTGCTGAGCGCATAGCAACAACAGGCTCAATACGGGAAGGAAGAAACGGGTCATGTAGGGTTCCTCTACTCAGAAAGTGCGCTGGATCGACAGGGCAATGAAGTCGCGATCTTTCAGCGATTGCTTGAAGGAGATGTGGTTGTCTTCGTCGACCGAGGTGCCGGCCGGTCCGAAGTAGTGGGTGTAGGTGAGGCCTGCTCGCCATTCGTTGAGGTACAGCGCGGTTAGACCGATGCTGACGTCCCCGACCTTGTCGCCGTTGAAGGCGCCGACCACTGCGGAGTTGCCCATACCGAAGCCGAGACCGACCGGCACGGAAAGGTCGATGCCCGAAAATACCTGGCGATAGCGAGGCTCGTAGACGAAACGCACGTTGGCTGCGTCGCGGTCCGCCAGAGGGTTAAGCGCCTGGCGGTTCTTGGTCACACTGAGCACGCGGTTCCAAGCCACTTCGCCGACGAAGTCTGCTTCGTTAGCGATGAACGACGGGCCCAGAGTGGCCAGCCAGGACACCTGTGCATGCAGGGTGTTACCGACGGCGTAACGGGCATCACCATCGTTGTCGCCGGTGCCGTCGACGATAGTCACGCCATCGCTGCTCAACGGCATGTTGCGGCGGGTAGAGACTTCCGCTGCCAGGTTGTAATCGCCGAAGGTGTGGCTGGCGCTGGCACCAAATGCGCGGATGTTTTCCGGATAAACCCACTGGTAGGTGCCCAGGCGACCGCTGGCGAAGTCTGGGACACCTGCGTCTGGGCGAATGTAAATCTGCGGCGTCTTGTCGTGGTAGCGAACGGCATACAGGCCGAAGTCGGTTTCGCCAGCGCTAAAGCGCAGTTGCACGCCGCCCTGGCCGGAGTCTTTTGCCTTCATGTCCTGTTCACGGAAAAAGGCCAGTGGTTCACCGCCCGGAATCACCGGGTTGGGCCCGGCAATCAAGCGCTCGGCACCATCGCTGATCGTATCCAGTACCGAGAAGTAGCTGCCCGAGGCTGGCAGACGTGTTCTGTCCCAGCGCCACTGATAGAAGGCTCCGATGGATATATCAGGCGTTAGCTGCAACTGGCCAGAGAACTGTTCGGTGGGGCGGATTAGCTCCTTGAACTGGGTATTGGGTACCGAAGCCGCTTTGACCGCGTCCACCGGCGCCATGGTGCCTGCAATGCCGTTGGCACCGAAGAACAGACTTTCCCCCCATACCAAGGCGTGGCGACCGGCGCGCACGGTGCCTTTGGTATCGCCCAGATTGAAGCGCGCGAAGAGGAACGCATCAAGGAGCTCAGCCTTGCGCCCATGCAGCTTTTCGGTGGCGCGGGTGAATTCATCGTTGTCGACCGAGAAGGCGTTCGCCGTAGCTGGGGAGTTGTTGTCATTGCCTTCGTTATAGACGCTGTCGTACCACGCGGCCCCGGAGACTCGCGCACCGATGTTTTTGTAGGTGGCATCGAACTCCGATAGCAGGTCGAAGCGGTTGGAGATCACGCCACGGCTGAAGTTACGGTCGCCATCGTCATGATTGGGCTGCGCCGTGAGTTGGTCTGAGGCGCCTTTGAGGCGGCTGGCGGTACTGTATTTGAGCGTGTTGTCCCAGCGCAGTCTGAGATCGGGGTCTGCGCTGTCTATTTGGAACGCCTGAACTGCAGGGGACATCGAGGCCATGATCGACATGGCCAGGGGATACAAGGCGAATTTCTTGTCCATCTCCCAGTTACCTCCGTTGCGAGACTTTTTATTGTCAACAGGGTGTGTTTGCCCGCCTGGATAGGCGGAGGCCAGGACGTGGCAGTTCGTCCGTTACATTCAGGTTACGAGGGGGGCGTTGGGCCTGTTAGCCAAAAACGGCAAAGATGCAGGCTGATGAGAGAAAAGATGTAACCGCCAAGAATGGGCGAGCGCTTGGTGCACCAAGTACGCCCGGGAGGTGGTTGGGTAGAGGGGTACGATGCCCCTTTGCGGGGCGGTCTGTTGCCGTTTCGTCACGAGCCGCGTTGCCGCGCAAAATCTCGCCAGGCTAAGCGGCATTCCGCAGGCAAAGGACACAGGTAATGGACTCGCCATCCGCGCCAGTTCGGCCACATCGTTCCCTTGCCACGTCCTGCAACATCGCCTGGCGTGATTTTTCGCGCAACCTGGGCGGCCCCACCCGCAGGATACGGCCGCGAACGAAACGGCAATAGATCCTAGCGGTGCAGGGTTTGTGAGGGCCGTTCGCCGAACATTTCCCGGTATTCGCTGGAGAACCGACTTAGGTGCCAGAAGCCCCAGCGTGCGGCCACGTCCTGTACCGAGACCCGTGACGCGCCTTTTAGCAACTCCCGGCGTGCGGCATTCAGGCGTAAGGCGCGCAGGTAGGCGACCGGATTGGTTCCCAGCGTCTCCTGAAAGCAGTACTGCAGCTTGCGGCGGCTAGCGCCCAGGGTGCGGCACATATCGAGGATGCTCAGCGGCTCATCGAGGTGGGCCAGGGCGTACTCGCAGGCGCGATCAACGGTGCGTTTGCGGGCTGAGGGCGTGAGCTCGATAGGCTGCACGGAGGGCAGCAGATCAAGTATCTGCCCCATGATTGCATCGCGAACCTGGTGCCGCCACACCTCATCAGGAAGGCCTGGCAGGGCAACACCGCGCTCCAGATCATCGAGAATCATCCGCAGGTTATTGGGGAGTGCCAGCCCCTGCAATTGATAGACTTTCGGCAGGTGTGCGCTGTCAAAGGTAATGCCGTGCAACTCCAGCTCGCGCTCGAGAATCTCCTGCTCCACCGCCACGACGATAAGGTCCATCTGATCTGGGGTGCGCAGTTGGGGAAGGTCATCGGCGTGTGCCACCAGCGCATTGCCGTCTTGCATGGGATGGCCGCCGCAATAGCAATTGCCGGCGTAGCTGACGGGAACGCTGAAGGTGATTGTTCCTGACTTCGCCGAGCCCTTCTTGAGCAGAGACTGATTGGTGCGGTCGCGCATCACCTGCATCCAGTCCAGCTTGAACTCGCTCAGCTCGCCTTGAAACAGGCCGGCGCTCATTTGATCGTAGTTCACGTGCCAGCCACTCACATGGGCGGCATGTTCATCTATATCGTTGGAGCTTACGTGCCGGGAGTAGCTGGATAGGGCGGTGGAAGGGGCTTGGAAGGTTGAATCTACGACATCATAAGTGCTCATAACAATCCGCTCGACGCTGTCGGTGCGGTGCTTTCTGATGAGCGTCATGCTCCAGCCGGTGGTGCGACATTCGCAGTGTTCATGCTGCGGTGTCACGTCTGTGGCTATCCCTGCCTCTGGCCTGAACCTGGGTGGTCACCAGTCAACACCAAACAGTCCACCCAACGGGGGGACACCTGGGCTGCATAAGGAAAATTTCTTTATTGTTTTTGTTGAAGATTTCTTTAGTAAGCAGCCTCTCAGTTCGGCTTGTGGCACGACTGTGGCAGGCCAGCGTTTGAGCGGGTACGGGCAAACGAAGGCAGGCTCTCGGGGTGGCGTCACGGCAGGCCAGCGGCAGATGGCCTAGTGCTAGTCACGCTCCTATTACGAAGGTAAGTCGAATAACTGTCTTGTTCAAGCCTGCCTGTTCTTTGACCATCACTGCCAACCTTTGAATAGGCGAGAAGCGGCGGGTTTGCCCTATACCGGGTAAGTAGGCGTTTTCGATGGTTAATGGCTAACGGTTAACATGTTTATCTTTTTCGATCCACTATTCGTTGCTGGTAAGCGATGGCAGAAGCAGTCAAGTGGAAAGGCAGCCACAAGCAAGACGCAGGCAGGCCGGTCCGTACTTAATGTGAGCAAGCAGAACGCGGTTTTTTCGGAGAGCCAGTCTTCCTGATCGCGTTCCCTTTTGAATTCTCAGGCTGCTGCGCATGATCAATATTGAAACGCCTACCTACTACACGGCCACCAAGAAATACGACCTGAGCTTTCCTTCTCTGGAAGCGGATATCGAAGCGGATGTCGTCGTGATTGGCGGCGGGTTTTCCGGTATCAACACCGCTTTGGAGCTGGCGGAGCAGGGCATTACCAATATTGTCGTGCTGGAGGGACGTTACCTTGGCTTCGGTGGTACTGGCCGCAACGGCGGGCAGATCATGGCGGGCATCGGTCATGACCTGGAGAAGATTCGCAAGGACGTAGGTGAGGAGGGTGTACGCGCCATTTTCGAGATCAGCGACCAAGGCGCCGAAATCATCAAAAGCCGTATCGAGCGTTACAACATCGATGCCGACTTCTGTCACGGCTACGGCTATATGGGCTTCAACGCTCGTCAGGAGAAGACCCTGGCAGCCTGGGAGAAGGAGTTTAAGGCGCTGAGCCCGCAGCACGAGATCCGCCTACTGGTTGGCTCGGAACTGAAGCAAATGATTGGCTCTGACGCATACTCCAGCGGTTTGTTGCATATGGGCGCTGGGCACGTGCACTCGCTCAATCTACTGCTTGGCGAAGCCAAGGCTCTGGCGAGTCATGGGGTGAAAATCTTCGAATACAGCCCGGCGCTTGAAGTGAGCTACGGCGAGCGCGTCACCGTGCGTACGGCCAAAGGTTCGGTCAAGGCCAGCAAACTGCTATGGGCCTGCGACAGCTTTCTCAACAAGATGGAGCCCGAGCTGCACAAGAGCACCATCAACACCTACGCCTTCCAGATCATGACCGAGCCGCTGTCGGATGAGCTTGTCGAGCGTATCAGCCCGATTCGCGGGGCCTACAGCGATATCCGCCCGGTAATCGACTATTACCGGGTTACTAGGGAAAACCGCTTGCTGTTCGGTGCAGCCACTCCTTTTGTCGAGCACATTCCCCGCGATCTGAAGGCCTGGAACCGCAACCTGATGCTGAAGATCTTCCCCTATCTCAAGGATGTGAAGATCGACCTGGCCTGGGGCGGGCCCATGGCCTGCAGCCCCAATCTATTCCCGCAGCTCGGTTCGTTGCCGCAGCATCCGAACGTGTTCTTCGTCCAGGGCTATTCGGGGTTTGGCGTCACGCCCAGCCACATCATCTGTAAGGTGCTGGCCGAGGGCATGAGCGAAGGTTCAGCACGCTACGACCTGATCAGCTCTGTGCGTCGTATCCCGGTTCTCGGCAAAGATCAAATCCGTCCGCTGCTACTGACGGCCGGCAAATCCTGGCACCAGTTGTCCGGTTACTGGAGCGGGCGGCGCTAACTACTTATTTATCCACGCACTGCATTTTCAGAGGAAAGGCTATATGACACCTATCAAGCAAGGCACCACTTTCACTGAGCTCGACGCATGGGGTAGCGTAGCCGATCTGGGTTCGGAAATTCTCGAGGGCGAGGGCAAGGCGTTCGGCCGGATGACCTTCGGTGCTCCGACTGACGCGATCAGCGCTGGCTACTTCGCCGTGAGCAAGAGTAAATTTCGTATGGTCTACCCATTCAACGAGCAGGCCGTCGTGGTCTTCGGCGAAGTCATCATGACCGACGAGAGCACAGGCCAGAGCACCCGGTATACAGCCGGCGACAGCTGGTTCGTGACCAAGGGTACCGCCGTGCTCTGGGACGTGCTCAGTGACAGCTTCACCAAGCACTACCTGGCGGTCGTGTAGGTTCTTCGTCTCGCCCCTTTCAGCCAGTGCGGTCGTCAGGGGCCTATCGAGTGATCTTTCTATGCAAAGTGCTGAACTTGGGCGGCGCTGTCTGGATACCTTCACGCAGCTCATACCCGCTTCGGGTAGCGTGTTTTACCGTATCGCTGCGCAGCTCGAGCCACACGACTTCCTCCTCCAGCAGATGCGTTCGGACATGCATGAGCGCTATCTGTCGTACTACCGCCGGCTCGACCCTTTGCAGCCGAGTACCTGCCAACTGACCGGCTGTAGCGTTGTGCCGCTGCGGCTGGGCATGCGTGCGCAGAACGATACGGCCAATCAGCGCTATGGAGATTTCCTACAGGGCTTTGGAGTCGTCGACGTCGTCGAAGTGCTGGCTTTCGAGCAGGGGTTACCCATCGCAGGTATCTCGCTTCTGCGGGGCCGTGATCTCGGTCTGTTCGGTGCACATGAGCTGGTTCAATTGCAGGCGCTGCAGGGTATGTTTGAAATCGCCGTGAAACAGCTCTCTCCCTCTGCGCCCGCGCAGCAGCTGACCCCACGGGAATGGGAAGTGGCCGAGCTCCTGCGTGCCGGTCTGGGCAACAAGGCAATCGCGCGCCAGCTGGGTGTCGGGCTGCCTACGGTGAAAACGCATTTGATCAATCTGTTTCGCAAGGTCGCCGTGAGCAACCGCACCGAGTTGGTTGCGACACTGTTTCTCTGAACCGGGCCTGCCGAGGCGTCGGTTGGTGCTGTCTGTGGCTGCAACACGATTTTGCGACAAGGCGTTTTCCCAGCACACCACGCTGCCTGTTGCACCCACCATGGACGCCTATACCGCCAGCTGTTCGGCTACACCCGTGTGTATCAGTGGCTTTGTCCGTGGGGCAGGTCGGCGATATTGGCGTTAGCCAGGCACGGTGATTCTGCCGAATTTGGCTAACGGTCGGTCTGAATCGCGCCCTAGGATTCTTCCGTCAAACCGATCAGAAGAAGCTGCCAGCGTGTCTTTGCCAGCGTTTCAGCGGCGATGCCGCTTTGCTCAGTAAGCGTCGGTAGCGTTGCCCTGCCGGGCACGCCAGGCATGGAGCTTTTCGAGGGCTGAGGCGGTGGGCGCTTCCATGCTCTGAGTATCCCAATTGTTTTATCGAGGTCTTGCGCATGTCCGTAGAACATTCCATTGCTAACGCTGCGACGCCACGCATACGTCAGGCCACTGGTCGGCGCGAAGGCGTGGTGCTGATGCTCGGCAGCAGTCTGACCATCATGGGGGCGGTGATGGTTGCCCCCATACTGCCCAAACTGGCAGCCGAGTTCGGCCCCACCGAGCCGCACGCTGACTTGCTGGTGCCCCTGGCTGTGACCGGTCCGGCCCTGGCGATTGCGTTGTGTGCCCCGTTGGCTGGCTGGTTAGCTGATCGGGTGGGGCGCAAAGCTCTTCTGGTGGCTGCGACGCTGCTTTATGCGCTGCTCGGCATAGTGCCGGCCTTGCTCAATGATCTGACAGCCATCGTCGGTATTCGCTTGCTGTTCGGCTGCGCCGAAGCGGCGATCATGACCTGTTGCGCCGCCTTGATCGCCGACTATTGGCAGGGGGAGGAGCGCATGCGCTATATCAATCTTCAGGTGGTCACCATCGGCCTGGTTGGGGCGCTGTTCTTCGTGGTGGGCGGGGTGCTGGGCGAACAGTCATGGCGACTGCCGTTCTACCTTTACCTGCTGCCGCTGTTGCTGCTGCCAGCCATGATAAAGGTGTTGTGGGAGCCCGTTCGCGCGCGGGTAGAGACGGCAGTCAACGAGGATGACGAGCAGGTGCTGATCTCTACCTTGGTGAGTGGCTATCTGCTGATCCTCGGCGGGATGATTCTCAGCCTGATCGTGCCGGTACAGGCGCCGATACTACTGGTGGAGTTGGGCATCAGTTCCAGCACCATGATCGGCTTGTCCGCCGGGCTGGGTCTGCTAGCCACGCTAGGTGGTTCGCTGATCTGGCCACTGCTGCGCCGTGGGGTAGGCATCGCCGGTTGTAATGTTGTGCTGCTGGCCTTGCTGGCGCTGGGCTTGTGGTTGCTGACTCGGGCGCAAAGCTACAACGAAATTCTGCTGGCCGTCAGCGTACACGGCTTGGGCGCAGGCTTGCTGGTACCCAACGCCATGGCGCCGGTCATGAACGCGCTGAGCGCCAACACCCGGGGGCGCGGCCTCGGTGTGTTCACTGCCTGTCTCTACATCGGCCAGTTCGTAAGCCCGCTGGCAGTGGCACTGGTTGGCGCTTTCACGAACGACTTGCGCGCATCGATTCACTGGCTGGCGATTGCCAGTATGGTGGCAGCTTCCCTCTGGCTCGTGGTCAGCCTGGTGCAGCGCAAACGCGCTGTAGGGCAACCGATGTCCAGCCACTCCTGACTCAGGGAGATTTTGGGTTGTGCGCGACATTCATACGTTGCTGGACAGGCACGACGGGTGTGGGCTTGTCGAGCGGGTGCGTCAGGGCGAAGTACAGCCCGACGAATGACTGAAGGCGGTGATAGCGCGTATCGAGCAGGTCGAGCCTCAGCTCAATGCGGTGTGCGAGCGCCGATATGACAACGCCCGGGCCGATGCGCGGAAAACATGCGCTCGACATGGGCCGTTCGCCGGCGTTCCGGCGTGATCAAGAATTTGTTCTCGCCCGTGCATGGCGCGCTGATGACCAACGGCTCCTGACGCGGCGGGAAATCCATTGTCTTTAGGGGCTGTTCCCGTTTCGTCGCAACCCGAAGGGCCGGGCCCGTTTTAGCGCGATGCTGCGTTTCTCGATGGCTCATTTAGCTGGCTAAACTTCGCATCTCGTGCCTTGCCTCGCGCTAAAACTGACTCCGGCGCGGCCGCGAACGAAACGGGAACAGACCCTAGTGCAAGAAGAAATAAATTTTCGATCATTGAGGTGCTGGATTCGATGCGCGAGTCTTGGCAGATACTACTCACTCCTGGCGCTACCACCATGCCTGCAATCGATCTAAATGACGGCTTTCTTCAGTTGCATGCTCGCCTCGACAGATTGGAGTCGGAATCTGCTATCCGCCGATTGTTCAGCCGCTATATGCAGTTGTGCGATGTACCCTGTGTACAGCCTGAAGGCGTTGCTGAATCTCTGGGCGGGCTATTCAGTCCGGACGCTGTCTGGCAGGAAGTCGGCCGCCTATACACGTCGAAATTCGGCGTGTTCAGAGGGCGCACGGCGATCATCAATATGTTGATGAGCTATTTACCGCCGTCGCCTCACCTTCGTACCTATGGACATCTCCTAGGCTCAGAACATATCGACGTTGAAGGCGATCAGGCCCGCGGCAGTTGGCTGATGCAACAGGTGTCCGACTATGAAGAGGGCAGTGCCGATTGGTCTGACCAGGTGTGCCGGCAAGCTGGAAGCACAGTTTGCGTTTTCTAGCATGCGGATGGCACGTCGATATTTACTAGGGACACACTGAAAAAGACTTCCTGATTTTGGCAAAATCCCCTGACTCCACCCGCCGAGTTTTCCGATGAAGCAGATGACCTTCGCCGATACCGAGTACGCCGGCAAGCGCAAGCAGACCCGCTAGGAACTATTCCTGATCGAGATGGATCAGGTTGTGCCGTGGAAGGGTTTGATTGCCTTGATCGATCCACATTACCCCAAGGGGGAAGGCGGACGTCCAGCCTATCCACTGATGGCAATGCTGCGGGTTCATCTGATGCAAAACTGGTTCGGCTACAGCGACCCAGCGATGGACGAAGCGCTGTACGAGACGACGATCCTGCGCCAGTTTTCCGGGTTGAGCCTGGAGCGTGTTCCGGACGAAACCACCATCCTCAACTTCCGCCGGCTGCTGGAGAAACACGAACTGGCTACCGGAATCCTGGCCGTGATCAATGGCTACCTGGGTGATCGAGGCTTGTCATTGCGGCAAGGCACCATCGTCGATGCCACGCTGATTAATGCGCCGAGTTCGACCAAGAACAAGGACGGCAAGCGTGACCCGGAAATGCACCAGACCAAGAAGGGCAACCAGTATTACTTCGGCATGAAGGCCCACATCGGCGTGGATGACGAATCGGGTTTAGTGCACAGCGTGGTCGGCACGGCAGCCAATGTTGCAGACGTTACCCAGGTCGACAAGTTGCTGCACGGCGAGGAAAACATGGTCGGTGCCGACGCGGGTTACACCGGCGTAGAGAAGCGCCCAGAGCATGACGGTCGGGAGGTGATCTGGCAGATCGCTGCCCGCCGCAGTACGTACAAGAAGCTGAGTAAGCGCAGCGCGCTGTACAAAGCCAAACGCAAGATCGAGAAGGCCAAGGCGCAGGTACGCGCCAAGGTCGAGCACCCATTCCGTGTGATCAAACGGCAGTTTGGCTATACCAAGGTGCGCTTCCGCGGGCTGGTGAAAAACACCGCACAACTGGTGACGTTGTTTGCGCTATCGAATCTGTGGATGGCGCCTCAGCATTTACTGACGAATGCAGGAGAGGTGCGCCTGTAATGTGGGAAATGGCTACGGCGAGGTTATCGCAGCGGCCAGAAACATCGAAATGAGCGGGAGATCTGATCGTTTTTGATCGGTTTGCCGCTTTCAAAATCGGCAGGGGCTGAAGTCGGCCGGAAATACAGGGCTACTTCAGACCATCCTTAGTGTCGCGACACAAATAATATGTCGCTCTCTGTAGGAGCGAAGGGGGCGCCTAAGCCTGCGGCAAAGCGCGGGCTGGGGCAACGCATCTGGCCTCGCCCTGCGCCCATTCACAGCGCGTATCCATACTGGACCATGCCGAAGCTTAGTAACCTACCGGGGATAGCAGTGAGTGTGATCCCCAAGGGCAGCTTCGGCTGCCCTTGTTCGTGCTCAGGCGCCTTACAGGGACACGATCAAACGCGGTCGCAATAGTAGAAATATCGACTGCGCCGCAGGATGGCTGTATCACTGAAGCGAAGCCGGCTTTGTGTCATACGCGGAACTGATCCATCAGCACCATTTGTTGATTGGCCCGGGCGTTGAGCTGACTGCTGACCTTCGCCGCTTCAGCCGCTTGTCCAGTCAGAGCCTCGGTTACACCGCGAATGTTCGAGACATTGCGGTTGACCTCTTCGGCCACAGAGCTTTGCTCCTCCGCCGCACTTGCAATCTGCAGATTCATATCACTGATCACGGTCACCGCATCGCTGATTTTGCCGAGGGCCTGTACCGCCTGTTGGATCTGTTCGGCGTTATTCTTGGCCAGCGTCTGGCTTGAATGCATGGTTGCCACCACGCCACGCGTGCCGGTCTGGATACGCTCGATGACCAGTCGAATTTGTTCGACCGAGTCCTGGGTTCTTTTGGCAAGGTTGCGCACTTCATCTGCAACCACCGCAAAACCACGACCGCTTTCTCCGGCCCGCGCGGCTTCAATCGCAGCATTGAGTGCCAGCAGGTTGGTTTGTTCGGCGATGCTGCGGATGACTTCCAGCACGGATCCGATTTGCTCGCTGTTGACCGCCAAAGCTTCGACTTCCGCGACGGCCTTGCTGACCTCGCTAGCCAAGGCGTTGATGTCGCGAGTGCTTCTTTCGATGAGGGTAATGCCGTCTCTTGACGCTTCGTCGGCACCTCGCGCGGCCTGTGCGGCATTCGAGGCGCTGTGCGCGACTTCATGGGCCGTCGCACTCATTTCGTTGGAGGCTGTTGCCAACTGATCGATCTCACGAAATTGCACCTGCATCCCTTCACTGGTCTGCCTGGCGATTTCCGAAGACTGGTCGGCGGTGCCTCTGGCGTCGGTAATGCTCTGCTTTATCTGGGCGATGGTGGGCTGCAGTTTGTCCAAGAAACGGTTGAACCAGTTCACCAGTTCGCCCAGTTCGTCTTTTTTGCTGTAGTTCAGCCGCTGGGTCAGGTCGCCGTCACCGCTGGCAATCGCCTTGAGCATCTGGGCGACACTATTGATGGGGCGCGTGATGCCAGACGCGGTGAGCCAGATGATCAGCAGACCCAGCAGCCCAGCGCATACTGCTACCAGCAGCGACTTCAGGGTGTCGCGGGTTTGTGTCTGGTCAAGCAAGGTCTGAAGTTCTACCGAGTCGGCCAGCAATACCTGCTTCGGCAGGTCGATCACCACCCCCCACACCGCTGCGCCCAATATGGGCGCAACAGGGTAGACCGCGCGGATCAATTCGTCTTGAGTCAGCACCACCGGCTTGTTGAGTTGCAATCCGCTGAGCACTGGTTTGCTCGCCTCGCCCAAGGCAGTGTCGATGTGTTTGCCTATCTGACCTGCATCCTTGCTGTAGGCGGCGAGCACACCACTGTCGGAAACAATCAGCAGACTGCCCGCGCCATTGAACAGCGTCTGCTGGGCATCGCTGACTGCCGCTTGCAGAGCCCCGAGTGCGAGGTCCACGCCAATCACGCCGATGACCTTGTCATCGACAATTAAGGGCATGGACAGGCTGGTCATCAGCTGTGCCGTTCCCCCCAAGGTCTCGACATAGGGCGCCATCAGGCAGGTGCGTTGATTGTCTCGCGGGCAGGTGTACCAACTGTTGTAAGGTACGCCGCTGATGCTCAGCTCGGTATTGTTTATAACGTTTTCGGAAATCGTGAGGTTGACCGACTGACCCGCCCCCCGGTTCCAGCCGCTGGTAAAACGTCCTTTGTCATTGGAGCTACGCGCGGCATCGTTAAGGAACTCACTGTCTTGACCGTCCAGTGCATTGGGCTCGTAAAGCAGCCAAAGCCCTAATAACTGCGGATTGTGATCAAAGGTGGTCTTGAGGCTCTGAGTCAGTTCTTCACGCAATGCGCCGGGCGCCAGGCCACGCTGGGCGGCCAGATTGCGCAAGTTGGCGACCTGGTCGGAAAGGACGGTGAGGATCAGCAGGCTATCGCCGAAGGTACTTTGCAGCTTGCTTGCCTGCTCGGCGGCCTTGGCCTGCAACAGGTTTTCTCCGCTTTCCGTCAGCATCTTGCTGCTCGACGTCCTGATCAACTGATTGTTCTGGCTGCTTTGATAGAGATTGAGGCTGACGATAAGGCCAATCACGCCCAAGAGGCACAAGCCGGAAAGAAGAATTATTTTTAGGCGGATGGAAAGGGTATCAAGCATGGGATTCTCTTGTTTGGGAAGCTGCGTGCGAATGAGCACCAGTTGGACTGAGACACTCGAGTTCAGCCAGTTCCTGAGCATTTTCAGCTAGCAGATCAGCGAGCCGGAGCATCAGCGCTTCGCGCTGATAAGGCTTCATCTTAGACCAGGTACTGTCTTCAAATGCTTTACGTTCTGAAGAGACAGCTTAGTCGGCATCTTGCTTGTCCGCCTGAGCAACCTCGGCAAGCTCAAGGCCGTTACTGGGATCAACGATAGGGAAATACTGCCCTGAAAGGGGATTCCTGAATTCACCATTGATGAACAGCTGAGTACGCTTGCCGATTGCGGATTGAGCGCCGGCGGAAAGGTTGTCGTAGTTGTTTGCCAATGCCATGAGCGAATGCCTATTGTTGAGGTTCGGATGGACCTTTTCTTGTACTGAGGCCCTACTGGGGTTAATTTCTCTCAGCTGTGGGGTGGCCACAATGACAGCAACAGTCGGGTTTGTTGTCTTTACGTAAAGGTCAGGAAACTCGTCGATGCGAAACAGTGGCGATGAAGTGAGATTGGACATTGGTCGCTCTCGACATGAGGGCGAACTTGCCCTGAAGGGCAGATTGCCCATCGGGGTAGGTACAGGTTTTGTTAGTCGGCGGTGAAGCGTCGAGTAATCTCCGACTAACCCGGGAGCGCCACATCACGTTTGTGCTGCAAACGGCGGGTCAGCATTGCAAGCGTCACGGCCAACGCACCGCACGAGCTGATGACCAGCGCCATTGGCAACGCCGTGCCATCGTGAAGCACACCCACCAGCGCGGCCGCTGCTGCCGCCACGCTGAACTGCAGGCAACCAAACAATGCCGACGCGCTGCCCGCACGCGCCCATTGCCCGTTCATGGCGCAGGCTGAGGCATTGGGGGCGATGGAGCCCAGGCAGGCAATGCAGATAAACAAGGGCACTAGCAGGGGCCAGAGCTGTTCGGTGCGTAGACCGGCAATCGCCAACAATGCCAGTGCAGCAGCGAGGTACACCCAGATAACCCTCGACAGCAGGAACGCAGGCCCCTTTTTGCCCACCAACCTGGCATTGAACTGCGAGACCAGGATGAAGCCCGCCGCATTGGTCCCGAACAGCCAGCCATAGTGCTCAGGCGGCACCCCGTACAGCTTGATGAATACGAACGGCGAACCGGCGATGTAAGAAAACATCCCGGCCATGGCGATCCCGCCAGTGAGCGCGTGCCCGAGAAAAATACGATCGCCCAACAAGCGCCGATACTGCGTCAGTGCGCCAGATAAAGGCAGGCGCGGATGAGTGGCGGGCATGCTTTCCGGCAGGCCCAAGGCCACGGCCAATGAAGCCAGTGCACTGAACGCCGTCAGGCTGATGAAGATCGACTGCCACCCATAGAGGTTGACCAGCAAGCCGCCGAGCATGGGCGCCAGAATCGGCGCCAAGCCCATCACCAGCATCAATTGCGAGAACACTTTGGCCGACTGAACGGCATCGCACTTGTCGCTAACAATGGCTCGTGCAATTACCATACCTGCACAGCCGCCCAGCGCCTGAACGAAGCGCGCGCTGATCAGCCATTCCAGGTTTGGTGCGAAGGCACATGCCAGCGATGCCAGGGTGAACAGCGAAGCTCCGAACAGTAACGGGATACGTCGGCCGAAGCGATCCGCCACCGGCCCGTAAGCCAGCTGGCCGATGGACAAGCCCAGAAAATATGACGCCAGGGTCAACTGGACATGCTTCTCGTCAGTGCCAAACGCCAAGGCAATGGCCGGGAAGCCAGGCAGATAAAAGTCGACGGCCAAGGGGCCGAAGGCGCTCAAGGCACCGAGAATAAGGATCGCGCGCAGGTTCATCAGAGATCCAGACAATATTCAGAGCAGTTGGGTGCCCGTTGGCAACGGGCATCAAGACGCTAGTTCAAGTCGAGACCTTCCTCGAGAATGGACTGTTGCACGGCTTCACGGCTCTTCACGCGCTCGTACCAACCCTGCAGATGATGAAGACTGTCAAGATGAAGTGGCGTGTCCTCGTAGGACTTTAGCCAGGACGCCTTAGCCCAGCCAGTCACCGCAAACAGGTAGGTGTCAGCGACCGTGAATTTGTCACCCATAAGAAACTGTTTGTCTGAGAGATGTTCATTAATCCAAGCGTAGCGTTTCTCCAACTTGGGTCTTGCAATCTCGATGTAATCTCCTGCCGGAGCAGCATAAAAGAGCGGAATAAAGCCCTTATGGATTTCCGTTGAGAGGAAGGCGAGCATCTCCTGAAGCTTGTATCTTTCAAACGTCCCGTTGGCTGGAGCAAGGCCTATTTCGGGCTTCTGGTCCGCAAGATATTGAATGATTACAACGCCTTCCAAGAGCATTTCACCATTATCCAGCTCAAGCGCAGGTATGTAGCCGTGCGGGTTGACCTTGTAAAAATTCTTCCCTTGTTCTGTTACATGATCTTTGAGGTCTACCTTGATGAATTCGACATTGAGGCCAAGTTCGTTTGCAACGATATGTGGCGAAAGGGAGCAGGCGCCAGGCTTGTAGTAAAGCTTCATTTTGTGATCTCCATGGAATTGATTGTCGTGCTAGTTCGAATAACGTTTAACTCGCTCGCTACGTTTTGTACCGTTTGAATGGTTGAGTTATCCATGTGCCACCTTCCCCACAGCCAGAGACAGCGAATCACCAAGAATGCGCCACAAAGCGGCAAGACGCCGACGGTAGGTTCCTTCACTACAATAAATCAACTCGACATGAAGGCTGTCGATAACCCCGATATAAGCATCCTGAAACATCGAAATCTCGTTCCCCGACAGGGCTGGATACCTGCTCTCAAGGCTTGCGCCAAAGAGTTCACGCAGACGATCAAGATAGGCTTCAAAGCCTCTCGTAACCGATGCCTTCAGCTCCGAAGGCGGAAAGAACGCCGTGCGCAGCAGGAAACGCAGAGCCGCGGAAGACTCGTAGCGGTTTGAAAGGCTGTCCGTGTACAGCTTGCCGGGCTCGTCATTATTCGCCGGGACGCTTGCAAACATCTCTTCGATATAGTGGCTCTCCGTCACCAACGCCAGATCCAGCACGGCGTCGAACAGATCATCCTTGCTTTTGAAGTGCGCGTATAACGAAGGCTTGCGCATACCTGCCACGACAGCAATGTCATTGAGCGACGAGGCGTCGTATCCACGCTCAGCGAAATGCACCAGGGCGATGTCACAGATTCTGCCTGCCGAAGGGCTCAGCACTTTCATCAGGATGTCCTTTTAATCAGTGATTCAACGCGGTGATGTGCTCGGCTCTGCCCTGGCGCACACTGACCCAGGTCAGCGCGCCCACCAGAACGGCGCAGACGATCAGGAATGCGCACCAGGCAATGGCGCCATGGCTGCTCGCCCAACCGGTCAACGGTGTGGCGAAGGCCGAGATGCCAAGCTGAAAAGCGCCCAGCAATGCAGCCGTTGAACCCAGCGCAGTGGTTTGCGAAGACATCACCAGGGTCATCAATGAGGTTTCTGCAATCCCCAATCCAAGCAGTGCTATCGCGACACCGGCGGCCAGCCAGTACAAGTCAGAACCAGATACCGCTGCGCCGTAGGCCATGACAGAGCCTGCAAAGATGCAAAAAGCTCCAGTCGTTGCCATGCGGGCCAAACCGTACTTGCCCACCAGCCGGGTAGCCACGACGGCCCCGATAAGAATCGCTATGCCGGTTGCGCCAAACAGCGTACCAAACTGGCCAGTAGGCAGTCCGTATTCATTCTGATAAACAAATGTAGCGCCGCCTACATAGGCAAAGAGAAAAAAGAACACGGCGGACAGCGCTAAGGTGGGCTTTAGAAAACGACTGTCTTGTGCGATGCGCGCATACGTGCGGAGCGCCTGTCTCATATTCAATGGCTCGCGCTTTTGCACGGGCAGTGTTTCAGGCAGAACAGCCATCGAGTTCACCGCCACCAGCGCACCGAGAGCAGCCAGTACCAGCATGACGGCCCGCCATCCGTAATGTGCATCAATGTACCCACCCAACCCTGGGGCGATGATGGGAGCAACACCTTGAATGGTCAGCAGCAGGCCAAAAAGCTTTGCTGCCTGAACGCCCTGCGTGACGTCACGCACCATGCTCATGATGACGACCAACGTCAAGGCACTGCCTATCCCTTGGGCAAATCGTGCCACAAGTAGCCATTCAAGGGTCGGTGCCGCGCCTGCGGACAGCGCACTCAAGCTGAACAGCAACAAGCCTGCCATCAGTGGACGTCGACGGCCCAAGGCGTCGACAACCGGCCCGAACAGCAATTGCCCAAGCCCCATTGCCAACAAAAAGACCGTGAGCGTCAGCTGAATACTGGCAACACTGGTCGAATACTCGACTGCCATTTCGGGCAGGCTTGGCAAATACATATCGACGGCTGAGGGGCCCAGTGCGGCGATGGCGCCCAAGGCAATGGCAAACTTCAGCGAAGGATTGCCGGAATGACTCTTTTCCATAACAAACTCACGATTAGCTTCCTACCGGAAGGTAGGGGCGCGCGAAGTTAACGAGAACCCGGAGGCCAGGTCAAGTCGTTATTTTTTCAGTGGTCAGGCAGCACCGCGCAGGGCATGCGCACGAAAGTATTTTTAGGCTTCAGTTCAAAGTGCTTTTTGAGGGAACGGCTGCAACGGGCGGAATCTGTAAAACCCAATTAGTAAGCGATGGAGGTATCAGAAGGCTAAAAACGATGCTGCCCCTTAGTTGCAGACGGAGGCACAAGCGTCTGTCCGGCTTGCGATTCGCGCACTTGGCCCCTCCCATCGAAGCTGGATTACGGATTTAAATTGTTCAGCGGCAAGCTCAGGCGCTGGAGTAGATTTGTGGGGATTCCTCAGGGACGGATGGCATTGATTAAAGGATCCGTGAGCAGTTCCTGCATCAAGACATCAAGTTCCTCGCGCTCTTTGTTGCTGATCTTATAGGTAGACAGCAAATCCGATAGCCATAACCCGTCTGCCGCCAAACGCACGAGCAAGGCATTCGCAGACGGAGGTTGGTCGAGAGAGCGCTCAATTTCTGCTCGTTCACTCCACCGCGCGGCGAGTCCGCGCTCTATGACAGTGGCCACTACCATTGCCCGCCATCCATCGGTGTCTTCATACGAAGTGGCATTGAGCGACATGCGCGCATAGCGCAAGGCTGGCGGAGCCGACGCATCTTCCAGCGCCAGTGCTTCGTTGAATTGAGCCATATAAAGATCGAAAACTGCAGCAAGCAGCTGTTCTTTTGTACCGAAATGATGCTGTACAGCACCTTTGCTGACACCGGCTGCACTGGCAATTGCCCCGATAGAAAGGGGCTGCCCAGTACTTAACAAGACAGTGGCGGCGTGGAAAAGCCTTTTTCTGACCTGGTCGGGTTGTTTCGGAGGCCGGGAAGCGTTCGCTTTAGAGGTCATACCTGGATTCTACAACGCAAAAAATATAGTACGATACGATCGTATTGTATAAAGCCGCCCTGCGAAGCAATGATGGCAAAAAAATGCCATGCGCAAAAATAACCGCAGAAAACAAGAGAAGAACATGCTTGCAACATCCTATATGGGCTAGGTCCGAACAGCTTCCCGCCTGGTGCCAACCGGGCTGGTGATTGTTTTTACGGATTTGCATTTACGGACTCGCCCAGGCACTGAAAGGTTGGCCGCTCGGGATCATATACGCCATATGGGCCGGTTTAGGCATCGTCTTGGCCACGCTGGTCGGAGTAGTTGTTTTTAAGCAAAGACTGGATCTTATCTTCCAGCAATCATCGGCATCGCTTTTATTGTGACGGGTGTGATCGTGATTCGGAGTTGGCACCCCGCAGATTTTCTCTGAGCCATTTTATCTATTCAAGGAGACATGATGAGCAACACATCCCTCACCACACTCGCCCTGTCCACCAATGGACGCCGCAACGGAGGCCGACCATGAAGATCGGCGATATTGACCTGAAGCGGAGCTGGCCGGCGCTGGCCGGCATCGGCGCGATCGTCGGCGTGCTGGCCACGGCCTTCGCCTGGACTTCCGACTTGCTCGGCCAGCGCGTGACCAATACGACCTTCCTGGAGGACACCCAGCATGGTTTTCCTGCTGGTTACCGACGCGCGCACGGCAAGGGAATGTGTTTCGAAGGGGTGTTTCGCTCCAGCGGCGCGGCGGCAAAGTACTCCCATGCCCGCGTTTTCGCTCAGCCGGAGACACGGGCCATAGGACGTTTCTCGATTGGTACCATGAGCCCCTATGCCGCGGACAACTCCACCAGCACCGTCAGCATGGCCATGATGCTCACTGCCGATAACGGGCAGCAGTGGCGCATGAAAATGAACAACGAACCGTATTTCCCCACCCGCGATGCCCCCGGCTTCCTCGAGATGATGAAGGCCACTGCGCCTGATCCGACCACCGGAAAGGCCAACCCCCAGCAGCTGGCAGCTTTCCTCGCCGAGTATCCGGAGGCGCGCAAATACATGGAGGCCGATGCCGTGAAACCCTGGGCCAGCAGCTTTGCCGGCGCCACGTACTACGCCATTCACGCCTACTTTCTGGTCGCCGAGGATGGGCGACGGCAAGCCATGCGCTGGTGGCTGCGGCCGCACGCGACATTCACCGCCTGGAGTGATGATGAGCGTGCGGGGGCCAGTCATGACGCCTTGTTCAAGGAGGTAGCGCAACGCCTGACAAAGGCGCCGTTACATTGGGATATGGTGATGCAACTGGCCGCACCAGGTGATCCGGTGGATGATCCATCGCAGCCTTGGCCGGAAACCCGCCAACAGGTAGTCGCCGGAACGTTGGAAGTGCAGCGGGTCTTTGATCAGACTGACGGCGTGTGTCGCGACATCAATTTCGATCCCACCTTGATACCGGCAGGGATGGCGCTATCAAACGATCCGGTATTGGCCACGCGGGCAGGTATTTATGCCCACTCGTACAACTCACGGCTGCACGAAATCGGCTACGACAAGGCCACCGATGCAGTTGGCAAGAAGACAGCACAATGACTATCGAAACCCGCACCTTAACGAAAGATTCGCAAGGCAATGAAGCTGGCCTGCCAGAACGGTTCAATTTGCTGGCGCAGCTGCTGCATTGGACGATGGCGGCAGCAATTCTGGCGATGCTGTTCATCGGCGTGGCCATGATGACGTCGCTGACCTTGCGGCCAGAGCTGCTCGATCTTCACCAACCGTTGGGCATTGCCATTTTGCTGTTGGTGATCGTGCGCTTGGTCAACCGGCTGCGTCACGGTGCACCTGCGTTGCCCGCCGACATCCCACGTTGGCAAGTGATATCAGCCAATGCATCGCATTGGCTGCTGTATGCGCTGATGTTCTCGCTACCGCTGCTCGGCTGGGGTGTGCGCTCGGCGGGCGGATGGCCTGTGACGATGT
Organism: Pseudomonas sp.; assembly: GCA_035655415.1. Classification (GTDB taxonomy): domain Bacteria; phylum Pseudomonadota; class Gammaproteobacteria; order Pseudomonadales; family Pseudomonadaceae; genus Aquipseudomonas. Next base: position 18,382 of record DASRUM010000299.1, on the reverse strand, counting down.
TTTCGGGTCTCACGCTGCCGCCCATCGCACCTACCCATCCGGTCTGGTACGCGGTGCTGCGTGATGCCCATGGCCTGCTGGCCTGGCTGCTGTTCGCCGTCGTGCTGATGCATCTTTCAGCCGCACTCATGCATGCCTGGGTGCGCCGTGACGGGGTTTTCTCCAGCATGACGCCAGGAGGCCTTTATCGTCGTTACCGCCGCAACGGGAGATAGCTCAGCATCGCGGAGCAGGGGCAGGTCGCCATTCGGACAATTAATCGCACTGGCTTTTGTGGAGGCCGTTTCGTTTAGGTCAGGCTGCCATGGCCTGACCTGCTTGTTGCTGGTGGACGTTTGCCTCAGCCTCCGCAGGCGAGATAGATCCGATTGAGCCCAGCAGGCGCTGGTGGTTGTGCCAGCGTACCCATTTCAATGGTTGCCATCTATAACACGGCACACGGCCTCGCGCTAAAACTGGCTCCGGCGCGGCCGCGAGCGAAACGGGAACAGATCCTCGTGCAACAAGAAATAAATTTTCGGTTATTGAGGTGCTGGATTCGATGCGCGAGTCTTGGGAGAGACTACTAACTTCTGGCGCCACCACTATGCCTACAATCGATCTAAATGACGGCTTTCTTCAGCTGCATGCTCGCCTCGACAGATTGGAATCGGAATCTGCTATCCGCCGACTGTTCACCCGCTATATGCAGCTGTGCGATGTACCCTGTGTACAGCCTGAAGGAGTTGCTGAAGCTCTGGGGGGGCTTTTTAGTCCGGACGCTGTCTGGCAGGGAGTCGGCCGCCTATACACGTCGAAATTCGGTGTGCTCAGAGGGCGAGCGGCGATCATCAATATGTTGATGAGCTATTTACCGCCGTCGCCTCACTTTCGTACCAATGGCCATCTCCTAGGCTCTGAACATATCGACGTTGAGGGCGATCAGGCTCGCGGCAGTTGGCTGATGCAACAGCTGTCCGACTATGAAGAGGGCAGTGCCGATCTGATCCTGGCACGCTTGGATATCCACTTCATCCGAATCAATGGCGTTTGGCTGATTAGCCAGTTTCAGACCGAACGTCTATTGAGCTCGCCTTTGACCCTAGCCTGAGACGTCCCATGAATCCGTTTGTCATCCAAAAAAGCATAGGCCATCAAGATGGCCCCACCATTGCTATCAAAGACTCTATCGACGTCTCAGGATGGGTTACCCAAGCAGGTAGCCGTGCGCTGGCAGATAACTTGCCTGCGATAAAAGATGCGGATGTTGTAAGACTGTTGCTTGAGTCGGGCTGGCAGATCGTCGGTAAAACCGTCCTGCACGAATTCGCTTTTGGTGTCAGTGGGATTAACGATTGGGCAGGAACGCCGATTAACCCTCAAGCCAAGGACCTTATTCCAGGGGGATCCTCGAGCGGCTCCGCCGTTGCAGTGGCGGCGGGAGCCGTCTACGCATCGATTGGAACTGACACGGGCGGTTCAGTGCGGATGCCTGCGGCTTGCTGTGGGGTTTTCGGCTTTAAGCCAACATTCGCACGCGTCAGCCGAGCAGGTGCTTACCCTGTCCATAGCACTTTAGATTGCATTGGACCTTTCGCCAGGGAGATGGCGGGCATAGTCGATGTGATGACCGCAATTGATCCTTCATTTATGCCTGCAACCCCACGCGCAGAATACCGGGTTGGGGTCGTGGAAGTTGAGTGCGACGGCATTGTAAGTGAGGCAGTTTACGACGCACTCAGCGCTACATCGTGGACATGCCAGGCAGTGAAATTGCCGAGCCTGGCGCAGGCCTTCAATGCAGCGATGGTACTGATCAACCATGAAACCTGGGCTGCGTTTGGACAATATACCGGACAAGGATTGTTGGGGCGCGATGTGGAGGCACGTTTACTGGCGGCTAGTCGAACGACCGCTGATGAAGTTACTGCCGCTGAGCTAGTTCGTGAGCAATTTTGCTTAGAAGTGGATGAGCAACTAAAAGTGTTCGACGCTTTGGTCATGCCCAGCCTACCGCGCCTGCCACCCTCAGTGGAGTCCGTTCGAGCGGGCGCATCAATCCTGGATATGACAGCGTTCCTGCGACCTTTCAATCTTTCGGGGCATCCCGCACTCACTGTGCCCGTTCAGTGCAAAGGCAGTGAAATTAAGGCGGGTCTACAGTTGATTGGCCCGAAGCATCAGGATGAACAGCTCTGTGCCTTAGGCGCAGTTCTCGAGCGAGTGCTTAAAGTGAGGCGATAACTCGCCTGAAAGCGGAGGGGGCTCGTACAGCGTCTCTTCCATTGCAGCGTCTCAGTAGCCGAGCCCGTTCTGCAGCGGGTGAACTCGCAATATCTCCATAACTAAGTCGGTAGGTTGGGCTTGGTGCCTTTGGCGATAGTGGCTCGGCCAAGGCAGTAAAAGCCTTGCTGCTAAATAATGGAGCGGGATAATTGCTGGGCGACGCCGACCGCTTTTAATAGAAGTGAATTCTGCTAAAGAAGTTTTCCTTCAGAATACGGGTTTTATAGTCCAGCGGCGTTGCACTGACAAAATGTTTGAATTCTCTTAAAAAGTGAGGCTGATCACTGAATCCCAAGTCAATTGCTAAATTGCTAAAGCCAATATTGTTGTGATGAATTTTATAAATCGCAGACTGGCAGCGAATAATTCGACAAAACATTTTTGGTGTCATTCCTAAATCATTGTGAAAGGAGCGCTGCAACGTTCTACTGGTGTAGCCCGTTAGCGACTCCAGGTTTTTGATACACACATTTCCTTGGGCTTGGCAAATCATATTGACGACTGGAAGCGTCAGCTTTAATGATTTGCGCGGAGCTATATTGGTCAAGAAAAACTGCTTAAGAAAAGTTAGTTGCGTTACAAAGTTCTTCTCACGTACGACCTGCTCAAATACGCGTTCAGCATTAACGCTAACGTCAAGAAGATCGAAAGAGCCTTCAATCAATTCCTCCGCGGAGAGCTTTAAAAAATCAGGAACAAAGCCGGGTGCAAACCGCACGCCAACGTAGCGGTGCCCTTTGCGAAATTCCACAGAACCGGCTTGCAACATTGTTCCATGTACGCTCACAGAAGGATTTGTATCATCACAGTCAAATATTATATCGATACAGCCGTCCGGAACCGACAGCATGAATGGCGAGGATGATTTTGTTTCAAAACTATAAAAGTGTGAAATTAACGGATTGTCCGATAACGAAACTGAAAATTCTTTAGCGGCTTGCAGCACAAACCATGGTTGGTGGGAGTGCATGCTTAAATAGGGCGAAGCCAATGAGGGTACTGACATAATCTGCACCTGCTTATAAAGTTGTCACCTGAGTCCTTGCAGGTATCGTGCCGTCTTTTTTTTATAAAGTTTGAGAATGTCGCAAAAATTCAATACTTAATAAGAATTCTAGGTTTTCTTTAAACGAAAAAATCGCTACAGCGCCTGAGCCTAGCCACTAAGAGGACTCTAGAAACTCTTCCTGATTTTGGCAAGAAATCAGGGTTCTGAATGCTGAGCCTTCCGGTGAAGCAGGTTATCTTCGTCGATGCCGAGTACGCCGGCAAGCGCAAACAGATTTGTTAAAGAGTTCTTCTTGATCGGGCTCGATAAAGTGCCGCGCTAGAGGGGTTGTGCTTTGATGCGAGGTGCATTGTTGTAAGGGGTGGAGGCGGCCGTCAGGCCTGCTGGTTTGGAAAAGCGTCCAGAACAGGATGGCGGGCAGGTTATCTGGCCGGTGGTGGCGCATCGCAGCACTAAAAAGAGGCTCTACAAGTGGGGCGTTCTGTAACAAAGCCATACTCAAGTTCAAGAAGTCGAGGCTCGGGTCGAGGATCCATTTTGGGTGTTCATGCACCAGTTCAGTGCATCTTGTTCAGGGTCAGAGTAGCGCGTCGATTACAGCGGTCTTTCAGAAGTAGCATGGTTGTTACGCTGCATAGCTGGCGAAGCTTTTCTTGGAAAATCCGACGCGATTTAAATGTCTCACTATAAAAAACGGTTAACGATATGACTATTTTAAGCTCTTGTTCTGTCCGTGGCGTCACTGATAAGCGCATATTTAATTATATTGATACGAGCCTGGGTCAACTTCATTACGCGGAGTCGGGTGCAGGTGACGTTCTGATTTTATTGCATCAAACACCGCGCTCACTGGATGAATTCGCGGAAATCCAACCGCTATTAGCCTCTCGTTGGCGTACCATCGCTATGGATATGTACGGTTTTGGGCAGTCTGCAAAATTTGCTGCTCCACAGACGGTTGAGCAATATGCCCAAGGTGTTTTGGCACTGGTTGATGCATTAAATATAGAGAAATTTTCTATTCTCGGACATCACACAGGCATGTTTGTGGCTTCAGAGGTAGCGGCTATCGCTCCAGGGCGTGTCACCGCTGTGGTTCTTTCTGCTGGTGATATCGTCGATGCCGCGTTTCGAGAAGCCATGGCGGCGCTGGACGTAGATGTAGCCGAGACGAGAGAGGATGGCTCACACCTGATGGAGCTTTGGCGAAAACGTTTAGAGTTATACCCGCCAGAACACACTGATGTGTTAAATCGATTTATTCGGGATGCGCTTGCTCCTGGGGTAACGCCTTTAGAGGGGCATCTGGCAGTTGCAAGATATGATATGGAGGATCGAGTTGGCCTTGTCACGGCGCCAGTGTTAGTTCTGGCAGCTACAGATGATCCCGTCACATACTCTCGGACTCAGGTCGTAGTAGATGCTTATTGCAATTCCTGTTTCGTGTCCCATGCAGAAATAAAGGGGGGCGGTATACCTTTAATGGAATTAAAGTCTAAAGAAGTCGCCGATACCGTGCATCGTTTTTTTGATGATCTTGAATGTAATGTTATAGGGGTGAAGCGTGACTGATTTCTTAAATTAACTTTACACCAGGCGCTGCGGGTCGCAGCAGTAAATCGCGAGGCCGGTTTTCTGGGCGGTCTCGATGGCCCCAGCATCAGGCGGTCTTCAATCTCCGGCGTACATGATGCTGACCATCTTGGGAATCTGGCTACGCGGATCCACGCATCAGAGCTGCCTGCGTATTGTCTTGCTTTACCGCAGACAGATGGATGATCAGTTACTTACGCAGCTCGCCGACCGGCAAGGCATAGATCGCGTTATGGATTGTCCCGCGACAGCCGTAGGCACCCCTGAGGCTGGAAATGTTCATGCTGAGCAGCTCCCGGCTGGCGGTCGAAGGGGGCGGGTGAACAGGCAGGCAATCCTACGCAGGCTGAAGCCTTGGGCATGACCGATCTGAATGGTGGCGCGCTCTTCACGCTGCGTTCGGAATAAGACATAGAGGCAGCACCGTACCGGAAGGTCAGGTGTGCCTTTAGTTTTTGCCGCCGCCCAGTAATTTTCTTGGCAAAACGGATGCGAATCGATTTTCTGTCGCAAAAATTCAATATCCCGGCAAGTAATGACTCTAGGATCGTCTCAGACTTTTAACTCGCTAGGGGTAACTTTTTTATCGTCCTACGCCGGAAAATTAAAGCAGGTCCATAAGCATTTTTTCTTGATCTAGAGGGGTCGAGTAGAGATGTGAAAGGCTTTATTTATTTGAGTGGCCGAGTGGTCGCCAGGTGCGAAGGCGGCTGTCAGGCTTATATAAATAGATTCTTGCTCGGGCTGGCCAATACGTCGAGAAACTGGAACACGGTTTGCGTTTTCAAGTATGCCGATGGCGCGCCGATATTTATTTACGCGTGTGGATGATTAACGTCTGTGATGTAGAGCTGTGTTTAGCAAAAAACACATGATTCCTTAGCTAGGCGCCTGAAAAGAAAGTGCGAACAGCTTTTCGATTAATGCCAATGACGGCATTTAAATGTGTCAAGAATATTGCGGATAAAAACTATGTCAAAGCATAATACTAAGATCGATTTTATTTATCTCTCCGAGCAGGATATGATCAAAGCCGGAGTGATGGACATGGCCGAATGCGTGAACACCATGGAGCAGATGTTTATTCTGCTTCAGCAAGGTGATTATCGCATGGCCGGTGCGAATAATGACTCTCATGGCTCACAGATTACATTTCCCGCAGATTCTCCCTTTCCCAACATGCCGAAGCCTACACCTGATCGTCGCTTAATGGCTATGCCCGCCTACCTGGGTGGCGACTTCCAAACCTGTGGTGTGAAATGGTACGGCTCTAACGCTGCGAATCGCGAAAAAGGATTACCGCGTTCAATTTTGACGTTCATTTTAAATGATATCGATACCGGTGCTCCACTGGCTTATATGTCAGCCAATCTGTTGTCCGCTTATCGAACCGGGGCAGTTCCTGGCGTAGGCGCTCGTCACCTGGCGCGGAAAAATTCAAAAATTATTGGCTTGTTAGGCCCAGGCGTCATGGGCAAAACATCTGTTACAGCATTTATGTCGACGTGCCCTGAAATTGACACTATCAACATCAAAGGCCGCGGAGAAAAAAATTTAAATAGGTTCGTTACGTGGGTTAACGAAGTATTTCCTCAAATCAAAAATGTCAATGTCGTCGATACAGTTGAAGACGTAGTCCGCGGTGCTGACATCATTACTTACTGTAACTCCGGTGATGTCGGCGATCCATCGACGTATCCCTTAGTAAAGCGCGAGTGGGTGAAGCCGGGTGCTTTCCTTGCGATGCCTGCCTTTTGCCGTTTGGACGACGGCATGGAACAAGCAGATGTACGCAAAGTACTTGATAACACAGGACTTTACGATGCCTGGTATGAAGAGCTACCTAAGCCGGCCCATAACCTAATCCCGTTAGTTGGTATGCGCTTTATGGATATGGTCGGGGAAGGAAAACTTTCCCGCAATGCGCTGGAGGATCTAGGTGACATCTGTGCGGGCCTAACGCCGGCGCGCCAAAACGATGAAGAAATCATCATTCTGTCTGTTGGCGGTATGCCGGTTGAGGACGTGGCCTGGGCGACAGTGGTTTACCGCAATGCGCTTGAAAAAGGCATTGGGGTCAAACTTAATCTATGGGATGAGCCAGTACTTCGTTAGTCGCTATTTGATTATTTTTAATATTTAAGGCATCTCATCATGACCAATATTGTAAAAGTGAACACCGATTCGAAATTTGAAGTGTTGGGCAGCTACTCTCGAGCGGTGGCGGTAGACAGCTGGATTTATGTATCCCTCACTGCGGGGCGTAATCCAGACACCAAGGAAATTCCTGAGGATGCCGTGGAGCAGGCTGAGCAGGTGTTTCGGATTATTGAAAAGACCTTGGCTTCATTGGACGCTTCTCTGGCTGACGTCGTGATGTCTCGTGTTTTTGTTCAATCACCCGAGAACGTAAATGCTGTGATGGGATTCATCGCGCAGAAATTCAAAGGCATCAATCCGGCCACTACGATCACTTGCCCACCATTAGGCTCAACCTTATACAAAGTAGAGGTGGAGGTTACAGCGTACCGGGGTGCATCAAATCTAAATAAAGTTAACATAACGCTAGAGTAACGGCTGTCGAACATTTCAAGTACTCTCGCAGGCACCTCAGGAAATTGTCATGACGAAAACTCTCGAGTCAGTGAGGACTACTGATCAATTACCAAAATCCACCACTGTCGTCATTATCGGAGGTGGCATTATTGGTGTGACGGCGGCATTGACCTTAGCCGAGCGGAATATTCCAGTTGTCCTGCTGGAAAAAGGGCATATTGCAGGCGAACAATCCTCACGAAATCTTGGCTGGGTGCGCAAGACTAATCGGCACGCTGATGATGTGCCATTAGCGCTGGCGGCAGATCGCCTATGGGCAGGTATACCTGAGCGTATTGGCCGCGAGGTTGGTTATCAGCAATCCGGTATTATGTTTCTTGCAGAAAATCAAGAACGCTTAGCGTTACATGAAAGCTGGCTGAAGTCCGTGGAGTCTTTATCCTTAGACTCCCAAATACTTAGTGCACGCGAGGTTAATGAGCGTGTACCTCGAGGCAAAGGGGAGTGGGCAGGTGCTCTCTACACCCCTTCAGACGGCAAAGCAGAGCCCCATCTGGCCACCTCTGCGCTTGCGCAAGCGGCTATCGAAAAAGGGGCGATATTAATTCAGAACTGTGCCGTTAGAACACTCTCAACTTCGGCTGGGAAGGTTAGCGGTGTCGTTACCGAACACGGTGAGATTCGCTGTGACCAGGTGCTCTTAGCCGGTGGCGCTTGGTCTCGCCGCTTTCTAGGTAATGTTGGCGTTAGTTACCCAACGCTGCCTCTTATATGCTCCGTGCTGCGGACCACCCCAATGGATGGTCCAACTGATATTGCTGTTGGTGGCCCTGACTTTTCATTTCGAAAACACATAGATGGTGGTTACATCATCACCCAGCGCGCGGCCTTAGACGCTAAGCTAACCTTGGATCACTTATTAATTGGCCACCGGTACTTTGGTCTGCTTCGTGGGCAAGGTTCCTTTTTACGCGTTTCTTTAGGCAAGCCCTTCCTCCAAGACCTTGCCCTCAAGCGCCGCTGGCGTGCAGACCAAACCTCACCGTTTGAGCGGGTTCGAACACTAGACCCGTCTGTCAATGAAGGCCTTATTCAGGAAGCCTTAAGCAACCTTCGCAATGCCTGGCCGGTTTTTGAAAACGCACGTATTTCCGAAGCTTGGGCGGGGCAGATTGAAATAACCCCAGATTCAAACCCTGTCATTGACCGTATTCAGTCCATTCCTGGGCTGACGATTGCCACTGGCTTCTCAGGTCATGGTTTTGGTACCGGGCCCGCTGCTGGGCAACTAGCAGCAGACCTCGTAGCCAATATGACCCCACTCGTTGACCCCGCTCCATACCGGTTTGATCGCCTCTGAAGTAATCGAGTATTAGCCCTTAAATAAAAATAAATGGACACTAAACATGATCGAGTCTACGAATATATCTAGTTCCAATCTCACGGCTACTAGCCCGAATCCGCAACTGTCCAAAAAGTTCGGATTATTCACAATGATGGCAGTTTGTATCGGCTTGGTTGTGGCTCAAGGCGCGATGATATCGACGGCACAGGGCGTTGGTTTTGGTGCCATGACATTTCTGGCTGCCATGGTGGCGGCGTTGGCGATTTCACAATGTAATGCGATGAGTTTTGCCGAGCTTTCTCTGATGTTTCCTCAAAAAGGAACACTGGCTACCTACACCCAAAAAGCAATGGGTCATGTCCCAGCTATTGTTGCCGTTTTTGCCGGTTACATTATTGTGTCCGTGCTGGCGGTACCGGTTGAAATGTTCATGATTGATATTATTTTAGCCCAGCTGCTGCCCGGCTTCGTGCCTGATAAGGCAATATCTCTATTTATCTTGGTCGGACTTACCCTTACTAACTTAATGGGGACAGACGTATTTGCGCGAATACAAAACCTGCTTGTTCTCGTCATGGTGAGTACCATTGCACTGGTGTCATGTGTGGCTATCACGGGAGTAGCACAACCACATCCAGAGTTAACGGGTACGCCCGTCGACTGGGGTTTTTCTAGCGTAACTGACTTCGGCTTCATCGGTTTCATTGCGCTGTCAATGTGGTGTTTTGTCGGCATAGAGTATATTTGCTCGTTAATCAGCGAGGTAAAAGACCCACATAAAAATGTACCTCGCGCCATGCATCTTTCCTTGTTCGTAATCTTCTTCCTGTTCGTTGGGTTTGGCTATGGCATAACCTTTTATATGGACTCGGAAACCTTGGTTAGTGCAGGGATGCCCTATGTTGACTTTATCATGGCTGTATTTGGTAGCTCTACCGGCTTATTGATTACAGCCGTCGTTGCACTTGCTGCGACCTCAAGTTCTATTAATACTGTGCTGGCAGCTGTTCCAAGAATGATGCACGGGATGGCTGAACAAGGGCAGCTACTACCCATTTTCAAAAAAGTTAATCGTTTTAATGTGCCATGGGTAGCCACTGCAGTGCTTAGTATCTCGATCGTTATTCCTTACTTGTCGCTGGATATGGACTCGATCATCCTCTTTGTTATCGCGGCCAGCACCAGTTACCTTATCGCTTACCTGATTGCGCACCTGAATGTGGTTATCTTGCGTAAGCGGATGCCGGATCACCCACGTCCATATCGCTCTCCGTTCTTCCCTGTGCCGCAAATCTTTGCAATTGTCGCAATCGTCTATGTGGCCATCAATAATTCCCCCTCGCCGGAATTGACCAGCTCTGTTTATGCCATTACTGGTGGCATGCTTTTGTTCATTACCATTTGTAGCGTTTTATGGGTGAAGTTTTATATGAAGCGGGGCATTTTCGAGCCTGATATGAGCTAAGAAGGCTGGAGGCTAGGTAGGCGCTTGTTGGTAAGCGCCTATCCGCCATGCTCAATCACTGAGCGTAGCCCTCGGTAAATTAATTGCTGTTGCAATGCCCGTCGTTTCTTTGATTTTTCATAATAATAATTAGACTGTTTCTGTCGGGGCGGTTACCTGAAGTAACTGCTCGTTAAAATCTTGCTAAACCCACTTGCTAAGTTCGGTAATGGCTGTATTAATAATTCAGCTTGTCGCTTGCATGTCAGTGACGCAGGTGAAGTAGTCCCGGCCTAATCAAGTTCCTTACCTTTAAATATAATAATGGAAGCCAACACATGCATAAGTCGTCCTTCTTTCGTATTTCCATCCTTGCGGCGTTGATTGCTGGCAGCACACAAGCCAGCGCCTATGAACTGTACGCAGATGAAGATACTCACCTCAACGCTAACCTCGAAGCCACGTTCGGTTTCTTTAACAGCCAGCAGAATTACTCGAACTCCGGTAGTAAGTCTGAGGGCTCGTCTACCTGGCGCGAAGGTTATATCAAGTACGGAATCAGTGGTGATCAGGGTCTGGCTGGCGCTGGTACTGCGTATGGCGCGTTCTCGTTGCTGAGCAGCGCAACCTGGGGTGACGGTGACGCCACTGGCTTTAGTAATGGTTCAGAACGCACCACCAAGATTGAAGATGCCTACGCTGGCTGGCGCTCTGGCGAACTGTTCGAGGCACTGGGTAAAGACGGCGTAGACGTGTCCTTCGGTCGCCAGAATATAGCGGTCGGTGATGGTTTTCTAATTTATGGCGATGGCACAAACCTCGGTAAGGGTCTGGCCGATGGCGAGTTTAACCGTGGTGGCAGCACCTACTTGGGAGCACGTAAGAACTTCGACAAAACGGCCGTGCTGCGTCTCGGTGGTCAGGAGGGTTGGCGCAGCGACCTGATGTGGTTGAAGTCCGATAACCGCGGACAAGCCAAAACTGAAATGTATGTCGCCACCTTGGAGCACGTTGCTGAGCCGGGCACCGTCGGCCTGACTTACATCAACACAATCGATGTGGACGAAAAATACGCTTCACCGACGCAACTTGAGCGCGACGGCATGAAAACCTACAGCCTGCGCGCCGCTGGCAACGCCGGCGTGGAAAACCTGTTCCTTTCCGGCGAATACGCCAAACAGGACAAGCCGCATACCGCCACCGAAGATGCCTGGTATCTGGAAGCTGGCTGGACCTTTGCCGACGTAGCCTGGTCGCCCAGCGTCAGTTACCGCTATAGCCGATTTTCGGAAGGTTACGACCCCCTGTTTTATGGCTTCAGCCGCGCTTTCGGTACTTGGTTCCAGGGTGAGGTAGCAGGTAGCTATGCAGGTCCCTTCAGCACTAATACACGCGTCCAGCACCTCAGTTTGAAGGTGTCACCGCTGGAAAACCTGACTATCAGCGCGCTGTATTTTGACTTCGACACCATCGATCGCAGCCTGGGTAATCCCAGCGGCCAGGAGATCGATATTCTCGCTGAGTGGGGCGTGACCGAGAACCTTATGATCATCCCGCTGATCGGCCTTTACCAACCGGAAAAGAGCGCCGCCCAAGGCGGTACTCAACTCGGTAACGACGATCTGAACCTGTACACCCAGTTGGTATTTGCCACGTCCTTCTAAGCCTGACAGCGCACGACACTGCGACACTGCGACACTGCGACACTGCGACACTGCGACCCTGCGCAAGAGATTAACGTTTGCAGCAGGGCCGCTTTTACACCCAGGTAATTAGACACCATGCAGTAACCATTAGAAGCCCACCTGGGCGCGGTGTTGTAGAGCACCCAGTAAGCGTAATAATGACGTCACTTTCACCGCAGGCGGCTCAAGCCGTTGTAAGCCCGATCAAGAGTCGATCTATCTGCCTTGATTCCTTCTGGGTACAGATGGAGCTTCACCATCCGCTCTGAGCTGGTCAGTTTTCGCTATACGGACTCAGGTCGCGGATAGGGGAAACCCATGCTCTTACGCGCTGACCTGCACCCTTTCAGACCCAGCCTCATCTTCGCTTATGTGTTCAACGACCACGCAGAAGTCTGCCCGGTTTCCCGTGGCGTAATGATCCAACCCCCTGTCCGAGCCATTGCAGCCTGGCATGTGCTTTCTCTGCGATCTCATCCCCGCACCGTCAACAGCCCACCTCACTGTTCAACTGTCATACGTCCAAGCTAGAGCCTGCTTTTTTGCCGGAAGTCTGCTGACGACCTATTCCACCTCCCACAGAAATCACCGACTCCATATCTTTGGGTTCATGTCTGTCAGCCGTTTGGCATGTTTTCAGTCACGGCTTTTATCAGCAGTTCACTTACTGGTCAGCCTAGCGCCTCAACCCGTTACGGCTCCGAGCCTCTGTGCGTTGCTGGGTGAAGCGTAACGCCCTATCGCCGACATGATCGAGCTGCAACACAGGACAAATAACGCGGGCTAAGAGGAGGGTTGATTCTTGTTGCTTTGGAGGCAACGAACTTCTCAGGAGCGGCGATTGATAGGCAGTGCCCGCAAGGTTAGTTTCGTTATTAGTCAAGTCACACCATGATAAAAAAATAGGTATTAACTGTGAGTGAGCTAATAAACGCCGTCAATCTTGTCGACAGCCCTTCGGAGCTGGTCCAGCCAGACCGTGTCCACACTTCGCTCTATACCGACGCCAAGCTGTTCGACGTCGAGTTGGACAAGGTTTTCTACAGCACTTGGGTGTGGGTAGCCCACGCCAGCGAAATTCCGGACGCCGGCAGCTACAAGACCACTTACGTCGGCAAGCAGCCGGTGATCGTTGTGCGTGACCGCAAGAAAGCCGTTCACGTGCTGCTTAATCGTTGCCGCCACCGCGCGGCCACCGTGTGCGAAGGTAAAAAAGGCAAGACCAACAGCTTCGTTTGTCCGTATCACGGCTGGAGCTACGCCTTGGATGGTTCGCTGCGCGGGATACCGTCGCCACAGAGCTACGCCGATCTGCTCGACAAGGCTGAGCACCCGCTGGTGAGCCTGCGCGTCGAAGCATACAACGGCATGATTTTCGCCACGTTCAAGGATGATATCGAACCGTTGGTGGACTTCCTTGGCCCAGCCAAGAAGTGGATCGACCTGTTTATGAAGCAGGGCGCGGGTTACCCGATCAAGGTGGCCGGCGAGCATCGTTTCCGATTCCCAGGCAACTGGAAGATTCAACTGGAAAACACCACCGACGCGTACCACTTCCCGTTGGTGCACAAGTCCTTTCTGTCCTCGGTGGATAAGCAGACCGAAGAGCTGTTCGATTTCGTCGAAGGCCCGGGCTACGTCGAAGACCTGGGTAATGGCCACAGCGTCATGGTGATGATTCCCGAACTGGTGGATCTGGAAGAAGAGCTGATGGAGCGGCCGATCCCGGAGCGCTTCGAGGAACTGGCTCAGGAGCTGCGTGACGAAGGCCACGATGAGCTGAGCGTGCGCCGTATCACCCGCGCAGTGGGCGGTTCGGGCTTCAACCTCAACCTGTTCCCGAACGTCGCTTGCTCGATGGCGTTCTTCCGCGTGCTGCAACCAATCGCGGTCGACGAGACCGAGATTCACCACTCGGTGATCACCATGGATGGCGGCCCCGCCACGGCCAACCGCTACCGCCTGCGTCTTCACGAACACTTCCAGGGTCCGATGGGCTTTGGTACGCCGGACGACTCCGAAGCGTGGGAGCGGGTACAGAAGGGCTCAAGCGCCGGTAAAGATTTGTGGATCATGCTCAATCGCGGCCTGGCCGGTGAGACGAAGTCCGACGACGGCCTGGTCAGCGATGTGAGCGCTGAGACCGGAATGCGCGCTGCCTATCAGCAGTGGAAAAAGATGATGTCGGTCTAAGGCACGGAGAACACCATGATCAATCTGCAATTACTCAACCAAGTTACCGCTTTCATCTGGCAGGAAGCGGACATGCTCGATCACAGCGAATTCGAGGCGTGGCTGGCTCTGTGGGCGCCTAAAGGGACCTACATCATTCCAATCGATCCGGACGAGACCGATCTGGAAAACACCCTCAACTACGCCTATGACAACCACCACATGCGTGAGTTGCGGGTGAAGCGCCTGACCAGCGGCGAGTCGATCTCAACCTCGCCGCGCGCCCGTACCGTACGGACCCTGTCGCGTTTTCGCCTGCTAAGCGATGCCGACGGCGTGGTCACCGTGCGCTGCGCGCAGAACCTGCGCGAGTTTCGCAAGGACCTGCTCAAGCATTACACCGCCGACATCACCTTTGAGCTGCTGCGTGACGGCGACAGTTTCACGATCCAGCGCAAGCTGATCAAGCTGATCAACTCGACCGATACCCTTGCCGGTATCGGTTACATCCTATGACTTTTTGATTCTCCGCCGCGAGTTGCGACGCGCTTTGGTTCATTAGGTTGTGAATGTCTATTCCCCCTGAATCAGTTCAAAGGTTACTCCCATGACAACAATTACAACAAACGCGTCAAACACCTTCCGACAAGCCATGTCACTGCTGGCAGCTGCCGTAAATATCGTCAGCACTGACGGGCCTGATGGTCGTTTTGGCGTAACAGCCAGCGCTATCTGTTCCGTTACTGATACGCCGGCAACCCTCCTTGTATGTCTGAACCAGAAAGGAGCGGTGCATGACGCAGCACTGCGCAACAAAACCCTGTGCATCAATATTCTCCACGGCGATCACGAGTCCCTCGCGCGTACTTTTGCGGGGATGGAGTATGTACCGCATGAGGAGCGTTTTAATCCTGATGCCTGGGTTGAGGGGAAAAGCGGTTTGCCCGTACTGCGTGATGCGCTCGCGAGCCTTGAAGGGCGAGTCGTCGACGTCAAAGAGGTGGGTACTCATTCGGTGCTGTTCGTTGAAATCGATCATATCAACGTGCGTGAAGACGGCGAATGCCTGACCTATTTTGGCCGTAAATTTCATCGGCTTGGCCTCTCGCCGGCGCCATCGTTGAACACTGCTTCAGCAGGCTGACCGTCTTCGCTCTAGCGCCCACTATTTCAAAATCTTTAAAGGAAAAACCGATGAGCACGCTGACGTTGCCGGAATGTACTGTATCTGTAAAACAGCTGGGTGAGGGGGGCTGGCAAGCCGCCATGGACGTACTCATCGAACAAGTTCGATTGCGCCGTCTGGAATTTGACCAGGGCAAACATGTCCCGGTCGATGTGATCAACCTGATGAAAAAAGCCGGCATATTCCGGGCGAGCACCCCCGCATGCTTTGGCGGTGAGCCGCTACCACCTGCTGAGCTTTTGCGTCGTGTTGAGCGGATCTCGGAAGTCGATGGCTCAGCCGGCTGGGTCTCAGCCTTCGGTTCGGCGAATACCTACTTGGCCAGGTTGCCATATGAAACGCAGAAACTGTTGTACGCAACAGGCCCTGATCAAGTCTTCGCAGGTGGTCTGTTTCCTCCCCATTATGGAGAAGCCGTAGAGGGTGGCTGGATCCTGAACGGCCGTTGGAAATTCGCAAGCGGCTGTAAAGGCGCAGATTGGATGGGCGTAGGCATTAAGGTGGACTCACCTGACGGTAAGTCGCCGCCAAGCGTGCGCATGGCCGTGATGCCGGCCACTGAAGTCGAGATCGTGGAAAGCTGGGACGTTGTGGGTATGCAGGGTACCGGCAGTCACGACCTTCGCCTGGAAAACACGTTCGTGGCTCACGAGTGGACCTGCCAGCGGGAGTTGCCTAGCCCGATTGATGAGCCCTTGTACCGCTATCCAGCACTGGCTTATCAGGCCCAGGTTCACGCTGTCGTGAACATAGGTCTCGCCCGTGCAGCCCTTGATACCGTGATCGAGATGGGCGGCGGTGCGAAGATCATTCCGGGGGCATCACGCCTGGCGGATCGAGCGTATTACCGCACCAGCATTGCTCAATGTGAGGCAAAGTTGCGAAGTGCGCGGGCATTTTTTTACGAAACCGCTGAGCAAGCTTGGGACATGCTCATCAGCAAGGGCGAACTGACGCGCGAACTGCACAGCCTTGTTCTTTTGAGTGCTGCGCACGCTGCGCATACCAGTACCGATATCGTTCAGGAAGCCTACCGGATCGCTGGGATCGGGGTCATTCAAAAGTCCCACCGTTTGCAGGCGATCGCCCGGGATTCGATGGTGATCACTCAGCATGCGGCCTTGAGCCTTGGCACCTTTGATGCTGCAGGTTCTATCTTTGTGGGCGTTGAACCTGTGATTCCATACGTGTAAGCCTGTTACGGCAGAAGGCTAGCGCTGGCTAGCTTTTCTGCCTGTCAATGGTGAAGAGCCGGTGAGTCGAAACGACGGCTGACTCACCCCGCAGCGGCCATGCCACACATTACAGGCGTCGCCACCTGCGCCATCCCCAGGCTCGACAGGGCGAACAACATCATGTCGCCTCCTGCTACCGCCCAGCGCTTCTTTGGCAGCGTGACTGCCAATTTATGGTGCTGATTTTTTTACACATGTCGTGAAAATTCAAGACGCCATCCGGCCAGCATCCTAGGCTTGTTTGAACCACTCGACTCGCCAGAGCGCCTGATCTTCGGCGCTGAGAAGACTTCCTAATTTTTGGGAAAAACCGGACTTTTCCCGCTGAGTTTTCTGATGAAGCAGATGACTGTCCTCTCGCGAGCGAGTAATCGCGAGTAATAGTAGCCCCGTGAAGAATTGTTCCTGATGCGACAGGCATCGGGTGGTGCTGTGAAAAGGGCACACTTGGCTTAAGCGGGCCGCATTACCAGGGGTGAAGGCGTCCGGACGGCCCCGTGAAGACGCGCGTTGAGGATTCAAAATGCGTCTTAGTCGGACAGAAAGCAGCCTGATGAGCGGTGACCGTAATGAGACCCAATGTGCTACTGGACTTCCATGACCAACAACTCAAATACCTCTTCCTCAGCCATCAACTGGGATCGATGCGTGCAGCGGCTGACGAGCTAGGCATTGCCCCCTCGTCGATCAGTCGACAGATTGCCAAGTTAGAGGCGGAACTGGACATCGATCTGGTAGAGCAGGGCACTCATCGGATTCGCTTGACTGAGGCTGGGCAGGTTGCGATCGATTATTACCGTGCCAGGGCTCGCCAGCATGAAGCGTTGCTGAATCAGCTCAGCGAGTTGCGAGGGCGTTTTCTAGGCACGACTATCATTGCCGTCGGAGAAGGATTGCTGGGCTCCCAAGCGATCGTGGAGCTGCAAAACTTTTTCAAGCAATACCCCGATGCTCATACCGAAATCATCATCGCTCCGTCTTTTGAAGTACAGCGGATGATCCAAGATGACGAAGCGCACATTGGCCTGGCTTTTGCGCCCACAAGCACGGTGACCCTCCGCAGTTTGTATGCGTTCGAGCAGCCGCTCCGCGCGATTGTGTCCAAAAACAGTCCGTTGGCAAAAAAGCATGTGCTGACGTTAACCGATCTTGCCAATACACCTTTGGTTTTGCCTGGCCCCAAATACCGCGTTAGGGAGCTGGTTACTCAAGCTTGCAAGGATGAGGCGTTTACGATTGAGCCGGTGGTTACCGCCAACTCACTGCAGGTCATCCTGGACCTTGTCCGTGCAGGCATAGCCAGTACCTTGCTGCCAGAACTGCCCTTGGTTTCCGAGCTGACATCAGGGCTGTTCAAGGCGATCCCGCTGGCATGTGAGGCAATGAACAGTACCGAAATGCGAATCATCGTTCGCCCATCCCGCAAGCTTTCCCCGGTGAGCCACGAGTTGATACGCCATCTTGCCAGAGCTATTTCATTGATGCGTAGAGGCGATGGCCGTATTGCAAAGAGTGTGCTTGCCTGAAAGTTTCTCATTAAAAAGGCTCTGTCCCAAGACCGTGTTGCAAGGACTAAGCTTAAGGCAGGCATCCGCTCGGGAGGTCTGCCCACCATGGATACTCAAGCCTTTCAGCGCTGGTTGGCTCAGGTGAGCCAACGCAGCATTAAGCAGAAATCCGCACTGCATCAGGGGCTATAGGAACCACCTACAACGGAGGTTCTTGATAGCTTGCCAGCGTTACAGAGCTGCCCACATTGCCAAGCAAAAGCTGAGCACCTTGCTCCCTGGGGCTGGTCGCGTGGCTTACGTCGTTATCGTTGCAAGAGCTGCCGGCGGACATGCTCAGCGGTTTCGAGCAGCGGCCTTGCTCGTTTGCACTATCCCGAACGC
>DASRUM010000298.1:0-2062 GCA_035655415.1 Pseudomonas sp. | reverse complement strand
TGTAATAGCCCTGAGTGCCGTTCGCCGCGACGGTCTGGGCGAAGATCTGCCCATTGGCACGATCCACCGCTTCCATCGCGGCCTTGTTGCCGTACCAAGCCATGTCAACCTTGTCGAAACGCATGCCCTGGATGATCCCGGCGTAGTCAGGGGCGAAGAAGGCTTTGATCTTCAGGCCGGTCTGCTCGCTCATGTCCGCCAGGAAGGGGTCCCACATGCTTTTCAGGTTTTGCGACGACTCGGTGGAGATGATGCCGAAATTGATTTCCTGCTCAGCGGCTTGGGCGGCGCCCAGAACCGAACCGGCCAGCAGCGTGGACGCGGCGAGAACGCGACTGATACGTTTGAACATGCAAAGCACTCCTAGTGCAGATGGACATACAAGGGTTGGCATAACAGGCAAGCGGCTCAGGCCTTGGCCAGAGCCAGCGGGACTTTCGGCTTGCGCGCACGGCGCGGTTTCTCGTCGGATTGCGGCTCGACTATCAGCTCGGCGCCGTAAAGATCGTTAAGGAAGTTGGGGTGCAGCTCGGCGGCGGCGCCGTCGTAATGAATACGCCCTGCTTTCAACGCCACGGCGCGCTGGCAATAGCGCATGGCGTAGTCAACCTGATGCAGGGTGACCACCACGGTGGTGCCGTCTTCGCGGTTGATGTCGGCCAGAATCTGCATGACCTTGCGCGCTGATTCGGGGTCGAGCGAGGCAATCGGCTCGTCGGCTAGAATCACCTTGGCGCGCTGGCACAGGGCACGGGCAATCGCCACTCGCTGCTGTTGGCCGCCTGACAGAGTCGAGGCGCGCTGCTGCGCCAGATCCGCCAGGCCGACACGGGCCAGGGCCTGCATGGCACGCTGCTTTTCTTCGGCATTGAACAGGCCGAGGGTGCCTCGCCAGCGCGGCATGCGCCCCAGGCAACCGAGCAGCACGTTCTGCAGCACGCTAAGGCGGCCGACCAGATTGAACTGCTGAAAGATGTAGCCGATGTCGGCACGCAAGCGACGGACTTCGCCATTCAGGCGACCATCAGCCTGCACTTCACGGCCCAGCACCTGAATGCTGCCACCGCCGCTGCGATCGCAGCAGGCCAGACCCGCAACATGACGCAGCAAGGTCGACTTGCCGGAACCCGAGGCTCCGATCAGCGCCGCCATTTCACCGGTTTCTACGGACAGTGCCAGATCAAACAGCGCCTGCTTGCGGCCGAACGTTTTGTTCAGGCTCTCGACCCGGATCACTGCGCTCATGGAATGCCTCCTTTTATTAGCGGTTACACCACGGCGTGAAGCCGCCTTCTGGTGTAGACCAAGGTAGGCAAATCCTGTGTCAGAGCGATTAATGGGCCGTGACACTTACGTGACCATTGCTTGAAGTTTTTGCTATGGGCGGGAAGATTTCCTGGCTTTTTGCACAGCACGGCGCATTTCTGATGACTGGTGCTGGCATAACGCCTTTACCCGACGCAAAATGCGACACGCGATTGGCGTCAATTTACCGACCTCGCGACTGTAGAGTCACATACGATCTAAGCGGCTTTCTGGCTGAACGGTTAGTGCTATAGGTGGTCAAACCGGTGACAATCCTATAGCCCATTGCCAGTATCGCTTTCCTAAACTAACCGGTTTAATGTACGCGCCCTATGAAACCAGCACTCTATTCCAGCCGCACCGCTGACAAATTCGTAGTTCGTCTGCCCGATGGCATGCGCGAACGTATTGCGGATGTCGCACGCAACCACCACCGCAGCATGAACTCGGAGATCATTGCTCGCCTTGAGCAAAGCATGCTCCAGGAAAGCTCTTTGGGTGATGACCTCAACATGCGCTTGGACAGCCCAGATCTGTCCTTGCACGAGCGCGAGCTGCTGCAACGCTTCCGTCAACTGTCACGCCGTCAGCAGAATGCCCTGGTGGCATTGATTGCTCACGACGCCGAGATGGCTGCCGAAGAAGCCTGACTGCGCTGCACAACGAAAGAACCGGCCTAGGCCGGTTTTTTTGCTGTGTATTTTTCTGCCAATAAAAAACCGCCTTTCGGCGGTTTTTTATTGAGCGCGGTAATCAG
>DASRUM010000297.1:0-3416 GCA_035655415.1 Pseudomonas sp. | reverse complement strand
CAAGATTCAGTGCGTCAATGACGCTGCTCGGCTATTTGCCTGTTTGGCGTTAGCTGTTAACTTCCAGCCAACTCCGCAGCGCGGATTAGACCATCTCAGGGCAAGAGGATAAAAATAATGCAGCCTGATTTCTGGAGCGACAAACGCCCGGCCGGCGTACCCAATGACATCGACTTGGGGACTTACAAGTCGGTTATCGAGGTGTTCGAGCGCTCGTGCAAGAAGTTCGCTGACCGGCCCGCCTTCAGCAACCTGGGCGTGACCCTGACTTATGCCGAGCTGGATCGGCTCTCGGCGGCCTTTGCCGCCTACCTGCAAAAACACACCGATCTGCAGCCGGGCGAGCGCATCGCCGTGCAGATGCCCAACGTGCTGCAGTATCCAATTGCCGTGTTCGGCGCCATGCGCGCCGGGCTGATTGTGGTTAACACCAACCCGCTGTACACCGCCCGCGAGATGCGCCATCAGTTCAAGGATGCCGGCGTGCGCGCGCTGGTGTACCTGAACATGTTCGGCAAGCTGGTGCAGGATGTGCTGCCGGATACCGAGATCGACTACCTGATCGAAGCCAAGATGGGTGACATGCTGCCGAGCCTGAAAGGCTGGCTGGTCAACACCGTGGTCAAGAAAGTCAAGAAGATGGTCCCTGATTACCACCTGCCGCAGGCGGTGGCGTTCAAGGATGCGCTCAAGCAGGGCCATGGCCACGCGCTGAAGCCGGTCAAGGTCGGTCAGGAAGACATCGCCGTGCTGCAATACACCGGTGGCACTACCGGTGTGGCCAAGGGCGCGATGCTCACTCACGGCAACCTGGTGGCCAACATGCTGCAGGTCGATGCCTGCCTGTCGCAGCTGGGCAACGATGGCACCCCGCTGATGAAGCAGGGCCAGGAAATCATGATTGCGCCGCTGCCGCTCTACCATATCTATGCCTTCACCGCGAACTGCATGTGCATGATGGTCAACGGCAACCACAACGTGCTGATCACCAACCCGCGTGACATCCCAGGCTTCGTCAAGGAACTGGGCAAGTGGCAGTTCTCCGCGCTGCTGGGCCTCAACACGCTGTTCGTGGCATTGATGGACAACCCCGAGTTCCAGAAGCTGGATTTCTCCAAACTCAAGGTCACCAACTCCGGCGGCACCGCGCTGGTCAAGGCCACAGCCGAGCGCTGGCAGGCGATGACGGGTTGTACTGTGGTCGAAGGCTATGGCCTGACCGAGACCTCGCCGGTGGCTAGCACCAATCCCTACGGCGACAAGGCCCGTCTGGGCACTGTGGGCATTCCGGTGCCGGGCACGGCGTTCAAGGTCATCGATGATGATGGCGTCGAGCAGCCGCTGGGCGAGCGTGGCGAGCTGTGCATCAAAGGTCCGCAGGTGATGAAGGGCTACTGGAACCGCGAAGAAGCCACCGCCGAGGTGCTGGACGCCGAGGGCTGGTTCAAGAGTGGTGACGTGGCGGTGATCGACCCGGACGGTTTCGTGCGCATCGTCGACCGCAAGAAGGACATGATTATCGTCTCCGGTTTCAACGTGTATCCCAATGAAATCGAAGATGTGGTCATGGCCCACCCGAAAGTCGCTAGCTGCGCGGCCATCGGTGTGCCGGACGAGAAGTCCGGGGAAGCGGTCAAGCTGTTCGTCGTGGCCCGCGACAGCAGCCTCAACGCCGATGAGCTGAAGGCCTACTGCAAGGAAAACTTCACTGGCTACAAGGTGCCCAAGCAGATCGTCTTCCGTGATTCACTGCCGATGACGCCAGTCGGTAAGATTCTGCGTCGCGAGCTGCGCGATATCGCCTGATCCTCGACGGCAGTTACCGTTTCAGCGCATACCGCCGCCTTAACTGTGGATGCGCTGAAAATCCCTTCCTGCTCTGTGCAACGCCTGTAGCCCGCCTGTTTCAGCGAAATCATCTAAGTGACCAAATATTGATTATTGGTCGTTTTTGTGACTGCTGCGGCGCTTATTGGTGCTAGTCGCTGTTTGGCAAAGCTGCTACTCTCGGGCGGCTTTTTTGCCGTTCAAATCGCAGAAAACACGCAAATCTACAATAAACAACCGTCTATGCGCGGTGAAGATCAAGCTGTTGCTGAGGAGTGGGCTTCCATGACCGAAAACTTTTGGAAGGATAAGTATCCCGTTGGGATTGCTGCCGAAATCAATCCTGACCAGTACCCGAACATCCAGGCGGTACTGAAAGAGTCCTGCCAACGCTTCGCCGACAAGCCAGCTTTCAGCAATATGGGTAAAACCATTACCTACGGTGAACTGTACGAGTTGTCCGGCATCTTTGCCGCCTACTTGCAGCAGAACACCGACCTGCAGCCCGGCGACCGCATCGCCGTGCAATTGCCCAACGTGCTGCAGTACCCGGTTGTAGTCTTCGGTGCACTGCGCGCCGGTTTGGTGGTGGTCAACACCAATCCGCTGTACACCGCGCGCGAGCTGGAACACCAATTCAACGATTCCGGCGCCAAAGCCCTGGTCAGCCTGGCCAACATGGCCCATTTGGTTGAGCAAGTACTGCCGAAAACCGGGATCAAGACGGTCATCATCACCGAAGTCGGTGACATGCTCTCGCCGCTCAAGCGCCTGCTGGTCAATACGGTCGTCAAGCACGTGAAGAAGATGGTACCGGCCTACAACCTGCCGCAAGCCGTCAAGTTCACCGCTGCCATGGCCAAAGGCCGTGGCCAGTCGGCCAAGGAAGCTGCGCCGAGCAATGGCGAAATCGCCGTGCTGCAATACACCGGCGGCACCACCGGCGTGGCCAAGGGCGCGATGCTGACCCATCGCAACCTGATCGCCAACATGCTGCAGGTCAAGGCGCTGATGGGCTCGGAAATGAGCGAAGGCAGCGAAGTGCTGATCGCGCCATTGCCGCTGTACCACATTTACGCCTTCACCTTCCATTGCATGGCAATGATGCTGATTGGTGGGCACAACGTGCTGATCACCAACCCGCGTGATCTGCCGGCGATGACCAAGGACCTGGCCAAGTACAAGTTCACCGGTTTTGTCGGCCTCAACACCCTGTTCGTTGCCCTGTGCAACAACGAGGACTTCCGCAAGCTGGACTTCTCTACCCTCAAAGCCACGTTCTCCGGCGGTATGGCGCTGCAACTGGCGACTGCCGAGCGTTGGAAGCAGGTGACCGGTTGCTCGATCTGCGAAGGCTTCGGCATGACCGAAACCAGCCCGGTGGCCTCGGTCAACCCGTTCAGCAATATCCAAATCGGCACCATCGGTATTCCGGTACCGTCGACCCAGTGCAAAGTGATCGACGACGAAGGCGTCGAGCAGCCGCTGGGTTCGATTGGTGAGCTGTGCGTCAAAGGCCCGCAGGTGATGAAGGGCTACTGGCAGCGCCAGGAAGCCACCGACGAAATCCTCGACGCCGAAGGCTGGTT
>DASRUM010000296.1:0-2406 GCA_035655415.1 Pseudomonas sp. | reverse complement strand
CGGGCAGCCTGTCATCCAACTGTCAGTTTCTTGCGCTTGGCTAGGCTGGGCGCGTATTACCGACGATCACGATCATTAGGAACAGGTTTCCATGTCTGCATCTCTCGCATTCGTCTTTCCGGGTCAGGGTTCCCAGTCGCTGAGCATGCTCGCCGAGCATGGTGCGCAGCGGCCGCTGATCCTCGAAACTTTCGCCGAGGCTTCCGAAGCCCTCGGTTATGACCTCTGGGCGTTGACCCAGCAAGGGCCTGAAGAACAACTCAATCAAACCGACAAGACTCAGCCGGCGATTCTCACCGCCTCTGTTGCGCTGTGGCGTGCCTGGCTTGCTGAGAGCGCCGCGCGTCCGGCGTTTGTCGCCGGGCACAGCTTAGGTGAGTACTCGGCGCTGGTCGCAGCGGGCAGCTTGTCGCTGGCTGCTGCGGTCAAGCTGGTGGAGCATCGCGGTCAGCTGATGCAGCAGGCGGTTCCTGCTGGGCAGGGCGGTATGGCAGCGATTCTCGGCCTGGAAGATGCTGATGTATTGGCTGCCTGCGCCGAAGCTGCGCAGGGTGAAGTGGTCAGTGCGGTAAATTTCAATGCGCCGGGCCAGGTGGTGATCGCCGGCGGCGCTGCTGCCGTTGAGCGCGCCATTGAGGCGTGCAAGGCACGTGGCGCCAAGCGCGCTATGCCGCTGCCGGTTAGCGTGCCGTCGCACTGCGCGCTGATGCGCCCTGCGGCTGAGCGCTTTGCCGAAGCAGTAGCGGCAATTGACTGGCAGGCCCCGCAAATTGCCCTGGTGCAGAACGTCAGTGCCGCAGCAGTGACTGATCTGGAAGGGCTCAAGCGCGACCTATTGGCTCAGCTGTACAGCCCGGTGCGTTGGGTCGAGTCAATGGTCTACCTGTCTGCGCAAGGCGTTACTGATCTGGTTGAGTGCGGGCCGGGCAAGGTGTTGTCTGGTTTGAACAAGCGCTGCGTCAAAGGCATCAATACCCATAACCTGGACACCCCGGACGCCTTCGCTGCTGCGAACGCGGCCCTGGTCTGATTAAGGAGAAACGTTATGAGCCTGCAAGGTAAAGTTGCATTGGTCACTGGCGCGAGCCGTGGCATTGGCCAGGCGATTGCCCTGGAGCTGGGTCGTCAGGGCGCGGTGGTTATTGGTACCGCCACGTCCGCTTCGGGTGCCGAGCGTATTGCTGAAACACTGAAGGAACATGGCATCGAGGGCGCAGGCCTGGTGCTGGATGTTAGCGACAGCGAATCGGTTGCCAGCACCCTCGAACATATCCAGCAACATCTTGGTCAGCCGTTGATTCTGGTCAATAACGCCGGCATCACCCGCGATAACCTGATGCTGCGGATGAAAGATGACGAGTGGTTTGATGTCATCAACACCAACCTGAGCAGCCTGTACCGGCTGACCAAGGCGGTGCTGCGTGGCATGACCAAGGCGCGCTACGGCCGGATCATCAATATCGGTTCGGTGGTAGGTGCCATGGGCAACGGCGGGCAGGTTAACTACGCGGCCTCCAAGGCAGGCCTTGAAGGTTTTGGCCGTGCACTGGCGCGTGAAGTGGGTTCGCGGGCAATTACCGTGAACGCCGTGGCGCCGGGTTTTATCGATACCGATATGACCCGTGAATTGCCGGAAGCGCAGCGTGATGCGCTGCTGACACAGATTCCGTTGGGCCGTTTGGGGCAGGCGGAAGAGATCGCAAAAGTGGTCGCTTTCCTCGCTTCCGATGGCGCGGCTTACGTCACAGGGGCTACTATCCCTGTGAACGGCGGGATGTATATGAGCTAAATGTGACGGATGCCTTCAGAAAACTGTCATAGATGCTGTCTAAAATCCGTTATAAAGCTGCAACAGGTTTATAGACAGATCGTTGAAGTGTTCTTGGGGGCACCCCGGCATTCAGCTTGAAATGCTAAAAACCCTTTCTATACACTTGGCCGCAGATACAGTGGCCTGGATTTGTCCCATTAGGAGTGAGAACAACGTATGAGCACCATCGAAGAACGCGTCAAGAAAATCGTTGCCGAGCAACTGGGTGTCAAAGAAGAGGAAGTAACCAACAGCGCTTCCTTCGTTGAAGCCCTGGGTGCCGACTCTCTTGACACCGTTGAGCTGGTGATGGCTCTCGAAGAAGAGTTCGAAACCGAGATCCCGGACGAACAAGCCGAGAAGATCACCACCGTTCAGGAAGCGATCGACTACGTTACCGCTCACGCGTAAAACGTAATCGTCGGATCCCGACTCGGAAAAGCCGCACTCCCTTTATCAGGCGTGCGGCTTTTCTTTAAGCGCTTTCCAGGCGTTGATAACTAGAAAAGGAGATTGCTGTGTCGCGTAGACGCGTCGTGGTTACCGGTATGGGCATGCTGTCGCCATTGGGTAACGATGTGCCGAGTAGCTGGCAG
>DASRUM010000295.1:0-13204 GCA_035655415.1 Pseudomonas sp. | reverse complement strand
AGCGGCGCGACCGTTATACTCAGCGACTTTTTTCAACCGCCAGACCTGCCAAGACCATGACTGAGTCCGTGCTTGACTATATGACCCGCCTGGGACAGGCCGCCCGCAGCGCTTCGCGCGTGCTGGCGCGCGCCAGTACCGCGCAGAAAAATCGTGCCCTGCAGGCCGCCGCGGCCGCGCTGGATGCGGCCCGCAGCGATTTGACTGCCGCCAACGAGCTGGATCTGGCCGCCGCTCGCGCGGGTGGTCTGGAGCCGGCCATGGTTGACCGTCTGGCGCTGACGCCGGCGGTGATCGACTCGATGATTGAAGGTTTGCGCCAGGTCGCCACGCTGCCCGACCCAATCGGCGAGATCCAGGGCATGCGTTACCTGCCGTCGGGAATTCAGGTCGGCAAGATGCGAGTGCCGCTCGGCGTGATCGGCATCATCTATGAGTCGCGGCCGAACGTGACCATCGACGCCGCTAGCCTGTGCCTGAAATCCGGTAACGCGACCATCCTGCGTGGCGGCTCCGAGGCGATTCATTCCAATCAGGCGATTGCCCGCTGCATCCAGCTTGGTCTGGCCGAAGCCGGCTTGCCTGCCAGCGCGGTGCAGGTGGTGGAAACTACCGATCGCGCCGCCGTTGGTGCGCTGATCACCATGCCGGAATTTGTCGATGTGATCGTGCCGCGTGGCGGCAAGGGCCTGATCGAGCGCATCAGCCGTGACGCCAAGGTTCCGGTGATCAAGCATCTGGACGGCGTCTGCCACGTCTATATCGATGTCGCCGCCGACCTCGACAAGGCTATTCGCGTTGCCGATAACGCCAAGACCCAGCGCTACTCGCCATGCAACGCCATGGAAACCCTGCTGGTGCATGCCGCCGTGGCTGACAAGGTGCTGCCACCGCTGGCTGCGATCTACCGCGACAAAGGTGTTGAACTGCGTGGTGACGCCGCGACCCGCACGCTACTGGGCAGTGACGTGCTGGAAGCCAGCGAAGACGATTGGTTTGCCGAATACAACGCGCCGATCCTGGCGATTCGCATTGTCGATTCGCTGGATGCCGCCATCGAGCACATCAACCATTACGGTTCGCAGCACACCGACGCGATCATCACCGAGAACTTTAGTGATGCGCGGCGTTTCATCACCGAAGTGGATTCCGCCTCGGTGATGGTCAACGCGTCGACCCGCTTTGCCGATGGTTTTGAATATGGCCTGGGCGCGGAGATCGGTATTTCCACCGACAAACTGCACGCCCGCGGTCCGGTTGGCCTGGATGGGCTGACCAGTGAGAAGTATGTGGTGTTCGGCGACGGACACATTCGTACCTGATGGGGCGTACCTGATGGCCCGGCGTATTGGCTTGCTCGGTGGCACTTTTGACCCGGTGCATATCGGTCATTTGCGCAGCGCCGTGGAAGTCGCCGAGGCGTTGCAGCTTGATCAGCTGCGCCTGATCCCCAGCGCACGACCGCCGCATCGCAGTACGCCGCAGGTCAGCGCGGTGGATCGCCTGGCCATGGTCAGGTTGGCGGTAGCCGATGCCGGGGTGTTGCAGGTGGATGATCGCGAGCTGCAGCGCGATAAGCCGTCCTACAGCATCGACACCCTGGAGTCGTTGCGCAGCGAGTTGGCGGCGGACGATCAGCTGTTTCTGCTGCTGGGCTGGGATGCCTTCTGTGGTTTACCCAGCTGGCAGCGCTGGGATGAATTGCTGCAGCACTGCCATATTCTGGTGTTGCAGCGGCCGGATGCCGACAGTGAAGCGCCCGAGGCGCTGCGTAATCTGTTGGCGGCGCGCAGTGTGAGTGACCCTTCGGCCCTAAGTGGGCCGAGTGGGCAGATTGCTTTTATCTGGCAGACACCCCTGGCGGTGTCGGCTACCCAGATCCGTTCGCTACTGGCGAGCGGAAAGTCGGCACGTTTTCTGGTGCCAGACGCGGTACTGGCCTATATCCATGCCCACGGACTGTACCGTGGCGCGAATTGAACACGAGGCAAATGAGTTACTTATGACTAAGGCAAAAATGCAGAGCGAAGAGTTGGTCAAACTGGCCATCACAGCCCTGGAAGAGATCAAGGCGCAAGACATCACCACCATCGATGTTCGCGGCAAGACCAGCATCACCGATTTCATGCTGATCGCCAGTGGCACCTCCAGCCGTCACGTCAAGTCGCTGGTCGACAACGTGCTGGAGAAGGTTAAGGAACAGGGCGTGCGCCCGATTGGCACTGAAGGCATGGACACTGGCGAGTGGGCACTGCTCGACCTCGGCGACATCGTCGTTCATGTGATGCTGCCGACCGCGCGCCAGTTCTATGACCTTGAGCGTCTGTGGCAGGGTGCCGAGCAGAGCCGTGCGCAGTTCAGCGCCGAGCCGGGCCCAGAACAGGAATAAGGACGCGCAGCGGTGCGGATCAAACTGATCGCCGTCGGCTCGCGGATGCCGCGCTGGGTGGAAGAGGGCTGGCAGGAATACGCCAAGCGCATGCCCAGCGAACTGTCCCTGGAACTGGTGGAAATTCCGCTGACCACCCGCGGCAAGAATGCCGATGTGGCGCGGATGATCCGCCAGGAAGGCGAGGCCATGCTGGCCAAGGTTCAGCCAGGGGAACGCATAGTGACCCTGGAAGTCGAAGGGCGACCTTGGAGCACCGAGCAGCTGGCAGTCGAGCTCGATAAGTGGCGCCTGGATGCACGCACCGTCAACCTGATGGTCGGCGGCCCGGAAGGGCTGGCACCTGAGGTGCAAGCGCGCAGTGAACAGCGCTGGTCGTTGTCGCCGCTGACCTTGCCGCACCCCTTGGTGCGGATTCTGATCGGCGAACAGATGTATCGTGCCTGGACCGTGTTGTCCGGCCACCCTTACCACAAATAATCAGCCAGTAATCAGCAGCCACCGATGCCGCAACCAATCCGCCTCAAAGACCACGAGAAAGACGGCCGCCTGATCCGCAAACGCGCGGTGGTCGGTGCTGTGGTGGTTTTGTTGCTGACCTCGGTGCTGGTGGCGCGCATGTACTACCTGCAGGTGGTGCAGTTCGAGCATCACACCACCCTGGCGGAAAACAACCGCATCCACGTGCAGCCGATCCCGCCGAACCGCGGGCTGATTTACGACCGCAACGGGGTGATCATCGCCGATAACCGGCCCAGCTTTAGCCTGACCCTGACTCGCGAACGCGCGGGTGACTGGCCGCAGGTGCTCGACGTGATTGTCGAAGTGCTGGAACTGGGCGCGGATGAGCGCGCGCTGTTCGAGCGGCGTGTGCGTCAGGGGCGGCGGCCGTTTGAACCGGTGCCGGTGCTGTTCGAATTGTCCGAGGAGCAGATTGCCCGTGTGGCAATCAATCAGTTCCGTCTACCAGGCGTGGAAGTCGCAGCGCAGCTGGTGCGGCATTACCCGCTGGGCGAGCATTTTGCCCATTCGGTGGGTTATGTCGGGCGGATCAACGAAAAAGAGCTGAAAGAGCTCGACCCGGTGGCCTACAGCGGCACGCACCATATCGGCAAAACCGGTATCGAGCGCTTCTATGAAGACGAGCTGCACGGTGAAGTGGGTTACGAGGAAGTCGAAACCAACGCCCGTGGCCGCGTATTGCGGGTGCTCAAACGCACCGATCCGCTGCCCGGCAAGGATATCGTACTGAGCCTCGATATTCGCTTGCAGGAGGCCGCCGAAAAGGCCCTGGCCGGTCGCCGGGGCGCGATTGTGGCGATCCAGCCACAGACCGGTGAAGTGCTGGCGATGGTCAGTCAGCCGAGCTTCGACCCCAACCCCTTTGTTACCGGTATCGGCTTCAAGGCCTATGCCGACCTGCGCGACTCCATCGACCGGCCGCTGTACAACCGCATTTTGCGCGGTCTCTATCCGCCCGGCTCGACCATTAAGCCGATGGTCGCGGTGGCCGGTCTGGATGCTGGCGTAGTCACGCCGCAGACCCGGGTGTTCGACCCCGGCTTCTATCAGTTGCCCGGTCACAGCCACAAATATCGCAACTGGAACCGCACGGGCGACGGCTCGGTGGATATGGATTACGCGATCATGCGCTCCAACGACACCTACTTTTATTCGCTGGCGCACAAGATGGGCATCGACCGCATGCATGACTATATGACCCGTTTCGGGCTGGGTCAGCGTGTGTCGCTGGACATGTTCGAAGAAACCGCCGGGCTGATGCCTTCGCGGGACTGGAAGCGTGCGCGTTACCGGCAGGCCTGGTACCCAGGCGAGACGCTGATTCTCGGTATCGGTCAGGGCTATATGCAGACCACGCCGCTGCAGTTGGCCCAGGCCACGGTGCTGATGGCCACGCGCGGCAAGTGGATTCGTCCGCACTTGGCCAAGACCATTCAGGGCCGTGCGCCAGTAGATCCCAATCCTTTGCCGGATATCGTGCTGCGTGATCCCTCGTTCTGGGATAACGGTCGTCATGGTATGGAGCAGGTGATGCACGGCCCGCGCGGTACAGCGCGCAAGGTAGGTGACGCCTCGGTCTACCGGATTGCCGGTAAGAGCGGCACCGCTCAGGTGGTGGCGATCAAGCAGGGTGAGAAATACGACCGCAGCAAAGTTGCCGAGCGCCATCGTGACCACGCCCTGTTCGTCGCGTTTGCGCCGGCGGATAACCCGCAGATTGCCGTGTCGGTAATGGTCGAGAACGGTGAATCCGGTTCCGGGGTTGCCGCGCCAGTGGTCAAGCAGGTGATGGATGCCTGGCTGCTGGATGAGAACGGTCAGTTGAAAGCCGAATATGCTCCGCCAGTGGCGGTCGAGGTCGCTGCGCCATGAACAGTAATTTCGACCGCAACCTGTCCTCCGAAGACCTTATGCGCCGCCGCGCAACCATCCTGCAGCGCCTGCATATAGACGGCATTCTGCTGTTGCTGCTGTTGATTCTGGCCACCGGTAGCCTGTTTATCCTGTATTCGGCCAGTGGCAAGAACGTCGACTTGCTGATGAAACAGGCAAGCTCCTTTGGTATCGGCTTGGTCGGCATGTTGATCATCGCCCAGTTTGAGCCGCGCTTTATGGCGCGCTAGGTGCCGTTGGCCTATGTCGGCGGTGTCGCCTTGCTGGTGGCGGTGGACGTCATGGGCCATAACGCCATGGGCGCCACGCGCTGGATCAATATCCCCGGGGTGATTCGCTTCCAGCCCTCGGAATTTATGAAGATCATCATGCCGGCGACCATCGCCTGGTACCTGTCCAACCGCAGTCTGCCGCCACGCCTCAAACATATCTGCATCAGCCTGGCGATGATCATCGTGCCCTTTGTGCTGATTCTGCTGCAGCCGGATCTTGGAACCTCACTACTGATCATTGCTTCCGGTGGCTTCGTACTGTTTATAGCCGGGCTGCAATGGCGCTGGGTAATTGGTGCGGTGGCGGCGGTGGTGCCGATTGCCATCGGCATGTGGCTGTTTGTTATGCGTGATTATCAGAAACAGCGTGTGCTGACATTCCTCAACCCGGAAAGCGATCCGCTGGGCAGTGGCTGGAACATCATCCAGTCCAAGGCCGCGATTGGTTCGGGTGGGGTGCTCGGCAAAGGCTGGCTGCAAGGCACCCAGTCGCACCTGGATTTTCTGCCGGAGAGCCATACTGACTTTATCATCGCGGTGCTGGCCGAAGAATTCGGCCTGGTCGGTGTGTGTTTGTTACTGCTGGTGTACATGCTGTTGATCGCGCGCGGGCTGGTGATTACCGTGCAAGCGCAGACGCTGTTCGGTAAGCTTCTCGCCGGCGCGCTGACCATGACCTTCTTCGTGTATGTCTTCGTCAATATCGGCATGGTCAGCGGCCTGCTGCCGGTGGTGGGCGTACCGCTGCCGTTTATCAGCTATGGCGGCACCTCGCTGATTACCCTGCTGGCAGGATTTGGAATTTTGATGTCGATCCACACTCATCGTAAGTGGATGGCATAAGTTTGATTGGGACTATGAATTCAATGCAAAACGCGCGTGGTTGGATGGTACGTACTGCACCTTGGCTGGCGTTGGTCGGGGTGTGCGCAGTGGCTCAGCCCGTACTGGCCGGGGATTATCAGCAGTCGCCGCAGGTGGCTGAATTCATCGGCGAAATGACCCGTGATTACGGCTTTGCAGGTGAGCAGTTGGGCGAGCTGTTCGCCGAAGTCGAGCGCAAGCAGGCGATCCTCGACGCCATCTCGCGTCCGGCGGAGAAGGCCAAGCCGTGGAAGGACTACCGGCCAATCTTTATCACCGACAAGCGCATCAGCAAGGGCGTTGAGTTCTGGAAGCAGCACGAGGAAACCCTGGCCCGTGCCGAGGCCGAATACGGCGTACCAGCCCAGGTGATCGTGGCAATCATTGGGGTGGAAACCTTCTACGGCGGTAATACCGGCAGCTGGCGGGTGATGGACGCCCTGTCGACCCTGGCCTTCGATTACCCTCCGCGCGCGCCGTTCTTCCGCAAGGAGCTGCGTGAGTTCCTCCTGCTGGCGCGCGAAGAGCAGGTTGAGCCGCTGAGCATGACTGGCTCCTACGCCGGCGCCATGGGCCTGCCACAATTTATGCCGAGCAGCTTCCGTGCCTATGCCGTGGACTTTGATGGCGACGGCCATATCAATATCTGGAGCAATCCGGTCGATGCCATCGGCAGCGTGGCCAGTTACTTCAAACGTCATCACTGGCAGCCTGGGCAGCCTGTGGTCAGCGCCGCCACCGTCACGGGTGAACGGGCTGAGCAAGGCCTGACTGTGGGCCTGGACCCAGTGAAGAATGTCGCTGAGCTGCGTGCCCTTGGCTGGACCAGTGCCGACCCGCTGGCTGACGATTTGCCGGTGACGGCCTTCCGTCTGGACGGTGCCGACGGCGCCGAGTACTGGCTGGGCCAGCCTAACTTCTTTGTGATCACCCGCTACAATCGCAGTGTGATGTATGCCATGGCGGTCAATCAGCTGGCCGAGTTGCTGGTTGATGCACGGGGTAAGAATTAATGTCGCGTTTTCCTTTCAAGTTGGCTGCTTATGGCAGCTTGGCGCTGCTGCTGGCCAGCTGCTCGTCTACCCGTGCGCCGCAGCCGGTTGCACCGGTGCAGCAGCCGGGTGGGGCGATTTCCGGGCCGGGTGATTTCAACCGTCCACACAAGGATGGTGCGCCCTGGTGGGATGTCGATGTGTCGCAGATTCCCGATGCTGTGCCAATGCCACATTACGGCCGAGTCAAGGCCAGCCCCTACAGCGTGTTCGGCAAGCAGTACTACCCGATTCCTGATGCCCGTCGTTATCAGGCGGTCGGCCCGGCGTCCTGGTATGGCACCAAATTTCACGGTCAGGCCACCGCTAACGGTGAAACCTACGATCTGTACGGTATGACTGCCGCACACAAAACCCTACCGCTGCCCAGCTACGTGCGGGTAACCAATCTGGAAAACGGCAAGAGCGCGATTCTGCGGGTCAACGATCGTGGGCCGTTCTATTCCGATCGGATCATCGACTTGTCTTTCGCCGCAGCGAAGAAGCTCGGCTATGCCGAAAGCGGCACCGCGCGGGTCAAGGTTGAGGGCATCGACCCGCACGAGTGGTGGGCTCAGCAGGGGCGTCCGGTGCCGATGGTATTGGCTGCGCCGCAGCAAGTGGCCCAGGCCCAGCCGGTGGCACAGCCTATCGCGCAGCCGGTTGAGCAATATTCACCGCCACCGCAGCAGCATGCCGCCGCGGTGCTCCCCGTGCAGATTGACGCAAAAAAAAACGCTTCAGTCGGAGCCTCTGGCCTGTATCTCCAAGTGGCCGCCTTCGCCAATCCGGACGCTGCGGAGCTCCTCAAGGCCAAGCTGAGCGAGACGGTGGCTGCACCAGTGTTCGTCAGCTCAGTGGTGCGCAACCAGCAGATATTGCACCGCGTGCGTCTGGGGCCGGTGAGCAGCCAGAGCGAGGCTGAGCAATTGCAGAGCAGCGTGCGCCTGGCCAATCTCGGTGAACCGACCCTGGTCAAGGCCGACTGACAGGGCACTTATGGTTCTTATGCGGGACTAAACAAACAGCTCCGGCCAGCCAACGGTTGGCTGGGGGATCAGCACCTTATGCCCACTGGGCCTGTTCACCATCAGCAATCTAGAGAGACGGATGAATATCACCAGCTTTACGCAACGCGTTTTCCTATCACTTTGCCTACTCAGCGCATCGACCGCCTGGGCCAATCAGCCAGCCATTCCTTCGGCGCCACAGTTGGCGGCCAAATCCTATGTGCTGCTGGATGCCGCCAGCGGCAAGGTGCTGGTGGAAAACAATGGTGATCAGCGTCTGCCGCCGGCCAGCCTGACCAAGCTGATGACCGCCTATATCGCCACCCTGGAAATCCGCAAGGGCAAGATTGGCGAGCAGGACCTGGTACCGATCAGCGAGCACGCCTGGCGTACCGGTGGTGCTGCATCCGGTGGTTCGACCATGTTCCTGCCGCTAAACAGCCAGGCAACCGTGGATGACCTGCTGCATGGCGTGATCATCCAGTCCGGCAACGACGCCAGTATCGCACTGGCCGAGTACATAGCCGGCAGCGAAGACGCCTTTGCCGACATGATGAACGAGACTGCTGCGCGTCTGGGTATGAGCAACAGCCACTTTATGAACTCCACCGGCCTGCCACACCCGGAGCATTACTCCAGTGCTCACGATATGGCCATCCTGGCCCGCGCCATCATCAATGAAGATCAGGAGCACTATGCCATCTACGCGCAGAAGGAGTTCCTCTGGAACAACATCAAGCAGGGCAACCGTAACCTGCTGCTGTGGCGCGACAAGACGGTCGATGGCCTGAAAACTGGTCACACTGAAGAAGCGGGCTACTGCCTGGTGGCTTCGGCTGTACGTGATGGCGCGCGGATGATCACCTCGGTATTCGGTACCGTCAGCGAGTCGGCCCGTGCGGCTGAAACCCAGAAGCTGTTGACCTATGGCTTCCGCTTCTTCGAAACCCGCACCTTCTACAAGCAAGGCCAGGAACTGGCCCAGGCCCAGGTGTGGAAAGGCACCGTGCGTCAGGTTAAAGCCGGCCTTGGAGCTGATCTGAGCTTGACCCTGCCGAAGGGCCAGCTGGAAAAACTGCAAGCCGGCATGATCCTCAATCCGCAGCTGACCGCCCCGATTGCCCAGGGTGAGGTGATCGGCAAGGTTGAAGTGAAACTGGGTGACGAAGTGGTGCACAGCGCCGATCTGATCGCCCTTGAGGCTGTTGAGGAAGGTAGTTTCTTCCGCCGCCTGTGGGATAGCATCAGCCTGTTCTTCTTCGGATTGTTCAACTGATAGCGTGACCAGCGCGCCCCCGCCGGACCCGCAGGGGCGTTGTTGTTGCCACGGCTTACGAGGCCGTTACTGCCATGACCGACGTCAAATCGCACAAAATCGAATTCCCTTGCGCCGACTACCCGATCAAGGTTGTGGGCGACAGTGGCGCCAACTACAAAAGTACGGTGATCGAAATCCTTAGTCAGCACGCTAAGGTCGATCTCAGCACCCTGGCAGAGCGCCAGAGCAGCAACGGCAAGTACACCACCGTACAGCTGCATATCGAAGCCACCAGCGAAGATCAGTTGCGCGATATCAATAGCGCCCTGCGCGCGACCGGCATCGTGCACATGGTGCTCTGATGAGCCTGCCGCTCTGCTTTCGTGAGCTGGGCCAGGTCGACTATCAGCCTACCTGGC
Organism: Pseudomonas sp.; assembly: GCA_035655415.1. GTDB lineage: Bacteria > Pseudomonadota > Gammaproteobacteria > Pseudomonadales > Pseudomonadaceae > Aquipseudomonas. The sequence goes on along the minus strand of DASRUM010000295.1, from coordinate 3,546 downwards.
ATGCGATGCAGCGCTTTACCGACAGCCGTGGCGCCGATACGGCTGACGAAATCTGGCTGCTCGAACACTCCCCGGTATTTACCCAGGGCCAGGCCGGCAAGTCCGAGCATGTGCTGTTTCCGGGCGATATCCCGGTGGTGCAGGTCGATCGCGGCGGTCAGGTGACCTACCATGGCCCCGGCCAGCTGGTGGCCTACCTGCTGCTGGATGTGCGTCGTAGCGGCATTGGCGTGCGCGAGCTGGTTAGCCGCATCGAGCGCAGCCTGATTGACCTACTCGCCAGCTATGGCGTTAATGCTAACGCCAAGCCCGATGCACCTGGGGTTTATGTGGATGGCGCGAAGATCGCCTCGCTCGGCCTGCGTATCCGCAATGGCCGATCCTTCCATGGCCTGGCGCTGAATGTGGATATGGATCTGCAGCCCTTCCAGCGTATCAACCCTTGTGGCTATGCCGGCATGGCCATGACCCAGTTAGCCGATCAGGTGGCGGGGCCGATAGCGCTTTCCGAGGTCAGTGCGCGGCTGCGTGAGCAGTTGGTCAAGCACCTCGACTACGCGCAGCAGCAGAGCCTGGCAGGCGCAATAGACTGCTAGAGCGGGCAGGGCAGATAGGCAGAGCAGATACACAAACGCCTGACCCCAGGCAAAGCCCAAGGTCAGGCGTTGTGTGGCTCAATCAGTTCAGATTGAGGGCAGGAATCAGGCTGTTATCGAGCTGTTGGCCCGGCACTGGCACCGGGGCGGCCAGGCCCAGGTTGTTCTTCTCGAACACCTTGTCGGCGCGGTAGCTGGAACGTACCAGCGGGCCGGCGGCGACCTCCATAAAGCCTTTCTGCAGGCCGATCTCGCGGAAACGATTGAACTCTTCCGGGCTGACCCAGCGCTGCACCTTCAGGTGGTTGCGTGTCGGTTGCAGGTACTGACCGAGGGTAAGGATGTCGACGTTGATGGCGCGCAGGTCATCCATGGTCTGGATGATCTCTTCGTCAGTCTCACCCAGACCCAGCATCAGGCTGGTCTTGGTCAGTACGTCCGGGCGGTGGCGTTTGGCGTGGGCCAATACGTTTAGGGTCTTTTCGTAGCCAGCACGTGGGTCGCGTACCACGTGGGTGAGACGTTTGACCGTCTCAACGTTCTGCGCGAAGACCTCAAGGCCGGAATCCACCACGCGTTCGATGGCCAGCAGGTCGCCGTCGAAGTCCGGGGTCAGGGCTTCTACCACCACGTGCGGGGTGTTGTCCTTGATCGCCCGTACGCAGGCTGCATAGTGGCTGGCGCCGCCGTCATCCAGGTCATCTCGATCCACCGAGGTCAGTACGATATAGCGCAGCGCCATCAGCTCCACCGATTTGGCGGTGTTTTGCGGTTCTTCCAGGTCCAGCCAGCCGTTGGGATTGCCGGTGTCTACTGCGCAGAAGCGGCAGGCGCGGGTGCACACCGAGCCCATCAGCATGATGGTGGCGGTGCCGTTGGACCAGCATTCGCCCATGTTCGGGCAGTGGGATTCCTGGCACACGGTGCTCAGGCGGTGTTCGCTGACATTGCGCTTAACCGCCTCGAAGCGGCTGCCGCCAGGCGCCTTGACGCGTAGCCACTTGGGTTTGGGCTCGAACACTTGAGGCTCACTGGAGGCGCGGCGCTTTTGCCCGTCCTTGATCGCGGTGATGCCTTGGGTGGTACGGAATTTTTCGCCACTGGCGACGGTTTTAGGCGGGGAGGTATCGGACATCGGCAATCTGGGCTCCGCTAGAGGCTCCGTGGACGAGGCGGCTTGTGGCCGCCGCGCAGCTTATCACAGAAGCTGACCGTTCAGTCCGGCGGGCGCCGTGCGGTTCTGCCGCCCATAGGCGAGGGCAGAGCGCACGGCTAGACGCTGCGCGGGCGCTTACCTGAGTTGTTGCAGCAGCTCATGGCTGGGGTAGCCATCGGCAGGTTGCCCCTGGGATTGCTGAAAGGCGCGTACGGCCTTGCGCGTGTTGGCGCCAATGATGCCGTCTGCCGGGCCAGGTTCGTAGCCTTTGCTGGCCAGTAGTTCTTGCAGTTCGATGCGCTCGCTACGACCCAATTGGCGATCGTTGCGTGGCCAGGCGGCCTGCACGCCGGGGTTGCCATCCAGCGCGTCGCTGAGCAGGCCAATGGCCAGGGCGTAGGCGGTGGAGTTGTTGTACTTGAGGATGCTGCGGAAGTTATTCAGCAGCAGGAAGGCTGGACCGCGATGGCCAGCAGGCAGAAACAGCGTGGCCTGACTTTGCTCGTTGGTATCGATAGCTCTGACTGGGTTGACCCCGAGGATGCGCCACTGCGCCAGGGTGCGACGCACTTCCGGGTCGGCCAGGGCGTAATCGAAGCCCTGCGGCAGGTTCACTTCAAAGCCCCAGGGTTGGCCGTTTTCCCAGCCCGAGGCTTGCAGGTAATGCGCGGCAGAGGCGAGGGCGTCGGGGGTGGAGTTCCACAGATCACGTTTGCCATCGCCATCAAAGTCCACGGCGTGTTGATTGAAGGTGGTCGGCATAAACTGGGTTTGCCCCATGGCGCCCGCCCATGAACCGATCAGTCCTTGCGTTGGGCTGTCGCCGGCTTGCAGGATCTGCAGTGCGGCCAGCAACTGGCTGCGCCAGAACACCTGGCGGCGGCCGTCGTAGGCCAGGGTGGCAAGGGAGCGGATAACGTTATGGCTGCCGATATTGCTGCCGTAATTGCTTTCCATGCCCCAGATCGCGATGAGCACTTCATGGTCCACGGCGTAGGTGCTGCGAATGGCTTTCAGGGTTGGCCGATGCTGCGCCTTGAGTAGGCGGCCCTGGGCAATGCGCGAGACTGACACTGCGCCGTCGATGTAGTCCCACACCGGCCGGGTGAATTCTGGCTGGCTGTTGTCGGAGGTAACGACTCTGGGGTCCAGGGTGATGCCGGCAAAGGTGCGATCGAACAGCTCGGCATCGATACCCGCGGCGATGGCATCGCTGCGCAGCAGGATGCGCCATTCATCGAAGCTGAGTAACGGGGTTGGGCTGCTGGCCTCGCTGGCTACTGGGCTGGCGGGGGCGGTGCTGGGTGTGACGGGCGCGGCAGCAAGTGGCTGGGCAGGCGCTTCGGCGCAGGCAGTCAGAAGCAGCAGGAGGCAGGCGGTGGCGCTATGGGACAGGCCCCGAAGAAGCAGGTAAGGCATGGTGATCTCGGCACATTTTGCAGGCCGTAACCTTAGCATGATTGAGCTGGTGTGCGGGTGCTGGCGGGCTGTGGCGGGCTTTTCAGGCAGCCAGAAAGTATGAAACCTCCCAGTTTTGCTGGGAGGCTTCGCGGCGGTAGCTGCCTTTGCCTTTGCTGGGTGTTTCCTGGCGTGAGCGAAACAGTGGCTGGGCTATCAGGGATTTGGCCTTGTTCGGGCCGCGTTTGGCTTTCTTCGCCATGACCTTTCCTCGGGAAATGACCTGCACGTCGCAGGCGGGCGAAGCATGATCCGCACGTGGCAAAAAGTCCAGAGTCTGGGGCTAGCGGGTTAGGCCCAGGCGTTGGCCGCAGATGCTCAGGGTCAGCAGGCTCA